>NZ_JJQY01000029.1:0-48997 GCF_000979295.1 Methanosarcina sp. 1.H.T.1A.1
CCACCGAGATCTACACCTCTCTATTCGTCGGCAGCGTCAGATGTGTATAAGAGACAGGTATGGTAGTCCCTCAAAAAAGTCCCGGAGGAATGCACAGCTACAGCAAAATTATATGACTCTGAAAGCTCTCGATGTTTCTCTTCTTCATCTCTCCGTATTCCAAGTGCTGCTGCAAGCAAGCCCATTATTGCCGACTTCGAAGGATGATCATATGAGGGTCTATTGACTCCCACTGCAATATCACCCCAGGAAGCCATAGGCCCATAAAGCTGGAAAAGAAGGTAGTTTCTCATATTGTTCCCCTTCCACACAGCTTCAATTTTCTACAAAGCTGAGGATATCTTTAATGGACCCTTCACCAGTGTATGTGTTCATCTCAACCTTATCTTCACAGCATTCTCCATAGACGTTTTCGATCTTCTCCCTTGTAGTCCCGAGTTCTTCAATGGATTTTCTTAAAAGATCCTTATCTTCCATGGATTTCAAGAATGCAACTGATAGTGAACGGGGCTGTTGACTTCCTTTTTCTGCTAGTACGTACGAAGCATAGGCTCTTGAAGCAAAGCTGTTCTGCTTGCCTGTAGGGGAAACTTTCAAGGCTGATTCTGTAAGTGCTTTTAACGCTTTTTGGGTGAGGGCTGCATCCCCATTCAGGTTCTTCTGCAGGAGATCACGGTTTACACACACATAAATGTAAAAAAGCCCGGCTGCAAATTCCGTTTCTCCAAGGTGACCGGAACCCATATCCTCTTCTCCATTGTTAAGGTCATCAACAGCCGTAAAGAAATCATCTTCTACTGAAACTTTGTGGACAGTTATTGCGTGAGCAACCTGAACTGCAGCCTCCATATTATACTGGGTATTTGCTGCAAGCATTCTTCCAAACATCGCGATGTCAACTGCCGCGTGATCTTTCCTCAAAATGTTCAGATCATCCTTTGTCAATTCTCTGCCATTTTGGGATATGTCCGCGATCAGATTTTCAATAATTGTTGTCTCTTCAGGACTGAAATGAGCAAGCTGCTCGATCTCAAATCCTTCTTTTTTCATTTTACCAAAAACTCCTGCAATCTGTTTTGTGACCTCTCCAGCTTTCTTTTCATCCATTTTTGGATATATTGCAGGAGCTTGAGAGCCATTGTTAAGGATGTCAGTCAATTTTGATCCTGTAATCAGAGCTTTATAAATAAAATTCCCCATTTCTTTTGTTCTAACTCCCATGTGATCTGATAGAGCTTCCCGGAAGAGTTCCGAAGTTCTCCAGGCTCTCTTTAAGCTCTGAGATGAAATTCTCAATCTCTGGGTTCCGCCCATTACGGCTGTTTTTGGTCTTCCAAGGTCGTCCCTGTTAAGATTCGAAGGGGGATACGAGGTGAGAATATGTAGCTGTACAAAGTTTGTCATCATTTATTCCTCCATTTATTGTTTAAGAACCCATCATTAATTTTCAGTAGGTGACTTGGTGTAATAATCAGAAGCCCATCGTTTCTTTGTAAATTCATTCCACCAGTAGATGCTGTATGCAAGATCGAAGATATTTGCAGTGCCATCAAGAAGCCGAACAGTACGTATCATTGATGTAAAAAGTTCTCTTCTGTCTTCAATAATAAGCAATCTCCTGAATCTCAAACCACTTACCCGCGCATTTGAACTTCCCGAGGAAGGGGTAGCCATTTGCACTGCAAAATCTGAACCGGTATCATTATTTTTCACATGCGAAAGTACACCGGCTACTGCTGCCAGAGACTCCGGATTTACATAAAACTCACCCAGCAGATCTTTTCTGAGCCGGTGGAAAGAAGGAGTAAAAACAACTTCATTTACGTCATGACAGTGCCTCAATGCTGCTCGATCCCCTCTGCTCATATCCAGCCCACTCCACCATTCATACAATACCTGGCGAGCTTTTGGATCTGAAGAAAATAGTAAATTTCTCTTACCTTCCATATTATTATCACTCCAACCTCACTTCATCGTTTTAGTAGATTTTTCTATAGGCAAACCCAGAATCGTTTTCAGTTTTTGTCCTTTTGGAGAGTTGTACTTCCCGAGATCTCGACGAGCAAGTGAAATACGTTTGGGATCTGCGGTGCCTATAAAATCTAACTGAGAATACTCATCAAATAATTTGAAAGATGTTTTTGTCAGAGATTTCAACCAGTTGAGCTTTAACTCGGCAGTGTTTTCTCCTTTATCCAGAAGACCATGCAATTCATGCAGAGTTTTATAAAATTCGGGTTCAGTATCTTTCCAGAATCTGCTATCTATGAATGAAAGATCACCTTTCACATTACCGGAATATCTAAAAAGAGCCTCTTTTATGCAGCTTCTGGTGTTTCCTGCAATAATTTCTGCCGACTTAATTAACTGAGAAATTACATTTTCGTATTCTGCTCTGATATCTTCATTCACTATTATCAGCGGCATCTGGCTTTCATACCAGCAGCGAGCTTTCATGTTATCAAAATCGTAACCAAAAGCCCAGATTGAGGGACTGTGATTGAAGACTTCGCTTAATAAATTGAAATTATACTGTCTATCACGAAACTTGTCAACAATAAATGCCGGCTGTTTATTTCCGTCTCCATCATTTTGAATAAGGCCGAGCCAGTGGCGATAACTGATTCCCCCTGGATTTAGGTGGACTGGTAGAATACCCCTCTTATCCTCTGTATGTGGGGTTAAGACATGTCGCCATCCTCCCTCATAGTTAATTCCATAATTTTTAGAAATGTAGTCCGCTACCAGATAATGAGATTCTCCTCCACAGATCTCGCAGATTCCACTTTCAAGTGTATCGAAATTTATTCTTATCCTGCGAGGCATTCCCCAGAACATCTGTTTAGGATTGACATCTGAGGAAGTTACTTTTTGGTTTTTCTCACTTGTACGTGCAGGTCCAAGCCATGGGAATATGTCCACTAAATTACTCTTCTCTGTATCCCCCAAATTTTTGAAAGATTCTTCTTCCAAAATGTTCAACCAGATAGTTTCCCACAGATTATTTCCCTTTACGATAGTTGTCAGAGGGCCGCCTCCCCGAAGAGAGGTTCTGTTTCCCTGACCTCCGGCAGGAGCATTTGTCTGAAGTGTGAAAAGAGCAGTAGCGCAGCAAGGAAAACACATTTTTTTAACAGAATCTCTTTTAAGGAAATGATCTGCGTTCTTTTTAATCGTGTTTTCACCTGGCATTTCTACCAGCAAATTATCTACCTGGTTATCTGCGCCTTCAGAAAGGTCATAATCCTGCATGAACCGCGCATTATCTCCATCAAATTCAAAAGCATGAGCCACTTTTTCAAAGGTGTTTTTCATATCTTCCGGAGATGGAGGATTTTTAAGCACATTTTTCCAGGCCCTATCATTCGCTGGTGACATAGTTGTTTGTACCAGCCCTATGAGAAACTGTATCAATGCACCATTGAAGTCTGGTCGGGGTGCATCAAGTTCGCTTATCGGATTTCCTGATCCGAGACCTTCTGTAATTTGCCAGGGGGCAATCGTTACTTTAGTTTCGTCCTTTCTTTGAACAGGTATCCATTTTTCATAAATAAGATTAAACGCCGTGAATCCCTCCGTCATTCTTTCTGAATGCTTAAACCTGTTTTTTGATTATAGATCAGTGTAATGTGATTCCCCTTTTCATCTGTGGCATAACCCATCCATTCACCATTTACCTCTGATAACGGAACAAAAATAGACCACTTTCCTTTGTCAGGCATAGAGTCAATTACTTTCTCGACATTCAGTTCTGGTATATTGCAATAATTGACTGTCTTGAATTTATTCTTGCTTATTCTGACTTGACTCAACTCCCACGAATATCGCCCGTTTTCAAAAAAAGGAGTTAGAGATTTTCCATCCCATTTTGCGAGTCGAAGAGTTACTGTTTCTCTCCCAAGGCGTGTTGGGGTTATGACCTCGTCAACCCACTGCGTAGGGGATTTTTGGTATCCGGCTTCAAAGTTAAGAGAATTTAAATTAGCCAGTGATTTGCTGGCCATTGAATTCCCTTTTGATTCTTCAGCTGAAGATTTCAAGTTCTCTGGAATATTCTCAGAGGCTTTTTCACTGAAAACTCCTTCAATTAATAATCTTAAATCATCTGGGACAGTAATTGTTCCTTTTTCTGCTAGTAAGCTAGCTGTAAGCCACAGTTCCCCATGATTTGGATACACAAAAGCAGCTCTTGAAAACACATCTGAGTACCAGTTTTTCGAAGGATTTTCAGTCAATTCGGGAGCAAGAATTCCGAGTATCGGCACTCTATTTATACCGTGTTCCGGATGCCTTTGAAGCCTACCTGCCCTTTGGATAATCAGATCAATAGGAGCAAGGTCACTTATTAGATAATCAAAATCAAGATCTAATGACTGCTCAACTACCTGCGTTGAGATCAGAACTCTACCACTGCGTATTTCTTCAGTGGAGTTTTTCCCAAAGTAACTCATTACACGATTTTCGATTTTTAAACGATTTCCCATAACAAAACGGGCATGAAAAAGATCAACCTGTTCTTCACCCAGGATCGCCACAAGCCTTTGATAAGTTTCAATGGCATCATCAACAGTGTTTCGTACCCAGCAAACACAGCTTCCTTTTCTAGAGAGATCAACAATTTTATTTTCTACTGCCTCTAGCTCATTGAAAAATTCAATTCCGATTGTTCTATCTGTTCCTTCACGTATGTTTACAGGAGTTTCCATAGCATCGGTTTTGCTTGCAAAAGTTAGAAGAGGATAATCTGTATTCTTGAGTTCTTTACATCCTACCCCCAATCCTCTGCAAAAACTATTGGCTAGCTCCTGCCGCTGTCTCATGGGAAGGGTTGCTGAAAGAAGAATGGCACTTCCACCAAGAGAAGAATGCATTTCCAACAAATTACATAAAAGAGCGTGCATGTAAGGGTCGTAAGCATGGACTTCATCCACTACCAGAACATTTCGGGTCAAACCCAAAATACGCAATGACTGGTGATATGCAGGAAGAACTGCCATTATTGCCTGGTCTACAGTCCCGGCACCTACGTCTGCTAACAAGGCTTTTTTCCTATTGTCAGCTATCCACTGACTGCATTGAGCAGAGATTGTTTCATCTTTTATTGATTTATTATTGCAGTATGATTCGCTATCCTCTCCCGTGTTAGAAAATCCAATGGAATTGCGGAATTTATCCGAAAGATAACTGCTACTGTGAGCCAGAACCAGGGAAGGCGAAGAATTTGGGAGAAAGAATTTCCTGTATACTCCTGTAAGCCTTTCATACATAGCATTGGATGTCGCCATTGTAGGTAATGCTATAAATACACCATTTCCAAGCCCCCTTGACATCATCCGATGAGCCAGAGTTAAAGCTGCTTCTGTCTTTCCGCTTCCAGTTGTTTCTTCAATAATGAAAAGTTGAGGGTTTTGCTCAATATCGCACGTTGAAACATATGATTGAAGCGGACTCGGAGTTTGAATATTTGTGAATAAAGATTCAATTCCAGTTTCTAATGAAACACATGAAGGAAGTAGCCAGGAATCGTAAAGTGCCTGCTCTGCTTTTATTAAGGCGTGTTCCCAGTATTTATGGAGAGATATCGGCTCTGAAATATAATTAAAGTGATAGCTGTTTGATCCAATCCAGTCACTTAATACTGTTAGGCCCGCTAGCAACCATGAAGATTTCTTAAACCCGGAGATCAAATTATCAAAGGGATCTCCTTCTTCGTCAGAATATACAGTAAAATCGAAATCTGAACTTAAAAATAATTCAGAAACGGTCTCCACAAAAAAATATCCAACTTCAGTATCTTCTTCTGTAAAAAGTTCCCTGGGATTTACGGGAACACCATGAATACTATATTCAGGAGGTTTACCGTGGTGGCCTGTGACTGCTTTAATCCATGGGTAAATTACAAGTGCCCAATCAGAAACATCATATTCGATCTTATCTAAACGAAGATTATTTTTGTCCCATACTTTATTCCATATTCTGTCCCATAGATGAAATCCCATACTGTCGTGACGAAGGGTATAATTTTTGTCACTATCGTGACCACGAAGGGTTCTCAATAACTCGGGCTTGAGATTCTGGAATCTCTCCGAAAATTTACCAAGATCGTGTATCGCCAGGAAAAAAGAAACCAAGGAAAGAACACTTTTTTTGTTGAGCCCCGTTATCCGAATAAACTTTTCAGTGAGTAAAGTATCTTTTTCTAAGAGTACTTTTCCAGCCGCTGCAACATCCAGACAGTGATATACAAGTAAGTGATAATTATGCTCATCTTCTTCAATAGAGCCTGATTTTCCCCAATTATAAAATATTGAATTATTGCATGAGTTGTCCATATTATCATCAGAATTATTTCAAATTAAAATTAAACTAGTAAACCCTAAACGTTCATTATTAACATCATATATATACGTTTTTAATTTTAATTATATTAATGAATGAATAGTATTAACTAACCTATACCTCACATAGTAAAACATATAACCGAACCAAACAATACAATCATTTAATGCCAAAACTCACACTCATCTCCACAATCTACGCTCTTGAACCTGTAATTATCTGTGTGACCCGGCTTTCCCCTTCGAAGATTATACTGTTATCAGAGGAAGGAGCCGGTGATAAGAAGTTGCAATCCGAGGAAATGATTGAGAAGACCTTTAAAAATGCGCTCGAAGTTGAGAAGAAATATACTGCAGTTTACGATACTGTGCGGGTCGCAAAAGATGTTGCCGAACTGATTGAAAAAGAACACGATAGAGGCAACCAGGTCATTGTCAATGTTTCTGGAGGCCGGAAGCCGCAGGCTTTTGGGGCTCTTTTCGGGGCATATGCAAGAAATGATATGGTACAGAGAATCGTTTACGTGACCGAGGAAGACAGTTTAATGATTGACTTTCCGGTGCTGAGCTTCAACCTCTCGGAAACAAAGAAACTGATACTTGAAGAGATCCAGAAAGGGGTTTCTGCAGTCTCTCAGATTGCGGTAACTGCCGGAATTTCTAAAGGGATGACTTACAACCACCTCAGGGAACTCAAATCTATGGGGTATATTGCAGACGGGGATAATGGGTACATAATAACCGATGCAGGAAAAATTGCCTCGATTTAACCGCCTGGATAAAATACAAGAATTAAATCAAAAAGCCTGGAAGTTTAAGAAAACAAAGCATTTTCCATCTACTCCTTCCCCTCAATTCTCAAATATTCACATTTTATCTCCAAAAATAAAAATAAAGAATCTCTGACACATTACATTCTCGGGGGAAGCATAGAAAGAGAAGAGAGAGGGTAAACTTTCTCATTAAAACTTAGGTAGTGTTAAACTGTTCTTATTACTGAGCAAATAGAAAAAAATACTTGTGAAGACATTCAATTAATTGGCAGACAGACAAAGATTGCACAAATGGATCCGCCTGCAGACCAGACTGCCGGCAAAATATATGGGAACAAGAAAACTAAGAAATATGGGGGAGAAAGGAGTTCAAAGATGCAGTATGGGGGTACTGTATCAGAAAAACTCCCTACTCCCTTAAAATTTCTTAGCCTTCAATCTGCTCTTCTCTCAGTCTGCCCTTCTCTCAGTCTACTCTTCTCTCAGTCTGCTCTTTCTGCTCTGTTCTGTATCGCCTGTTCATTAACAAAATATTCAATCGCAATTTTCCTGTTTTCATTTTTGATTTTTCCACAGCCTAACTTTCCACAACTCATTTTTCCGCAGCTTATTTTTCCATAGCCTTAGCCCGGAGGTCTTCAGGGAATTTTTCGATTGCGTACCTGAGGGAGGTCCTGGGCATTTCTTTTTTGTTTTTCATGACATAATCGAAGACTTCCTGCAGGTGGGGTTTGCTGGCTTCTTTCAGCATCCAGCCGTAGCCTTTCCGGACGAGGTCATCTTTATCTGTGAGGAGAAGGTCTGAGATTTCGAAGATCTCCGGCAGGAAAAGGCCTTTTCTTGCAGGCAGGACAAGCGTTACTGCGGACGCACGCCTGAGCCAGCGGTTGTCCGATTGGGTCCAGAGCTTGAGGTTTTCAATATAAGGTGGGAATTTTTCGATAAAAGAGCCAACCGCGTGGTTGCAGAGGGTGTCGCATTTCGCCCAGTTGTTAACGTAGTTTTCGACCCAGTGCTCAAAAATAGAGAAGTCGGCTTCGGTGTATTCGGCTCTTACCAGGTATGCCCATTCGAAGGCGATATAGGCTTCCTCGCAGTAGTCCGACTGCAGGAGTTCTTCACACAGGAAAAATATATTTTTTTTGTCCGCCTGCCCTGCATTTTTCAATTCCTTAAAATAGTCCTTTGCGATTTTTCCGACAACGGAAGACTTAACCCCATAGCACTTCACTTCCTCTTTAAAAAAGCGGGAACAACTATTTTTTGTATTTTCGTCAACGCTTCCGGCTAAGTCCTTCCTGACCCTGGATACGACATCGGTTTGCACAGTTTTGTATTAAATCAAAGGTTTACTTATATCTTGTTTTTCAGGCACGAGAAATGGTCAGATATGAGAAAGATACGCTGATCCGGATAAAAGGTACGCTGATCCGGATAAAAGGTACACTGATCCGGATGAGATCTGTTGAAAAGAGATCTGTTGAAAAGAGATCTGTTGAAATAAGATCTGGAAAAAAATCCGGAAAGAAAAATGGAAGGCGTTAAAAACATTTTTCATGAGGAAAGCTCAATTTTCCATCATGCCTCAAGTGAAGATTCGCCCTCAGGAACTTTCCGATGCCGAGCGTTTTTTTGAAATTCTCACACACACGGACTTTGAGTTTATAGAAATCCCGATCGAAACCCTTGAGGATGAAAAGCGATTCCTGAATCTGAACGAGGTAAAACGGAAAACCAATTTTGAACACAACTATTCAATTCTTTTTGACGGAAAACTTGTAGGAATCTGCGGGATCAGGATAGACCAGCACAGGCCGTGGACGGGGGAAATCGGTTATCTTGTGGATAACGCTTACCAGGGGAAGGGTGTTGCAACCGAAGCTGTAAAGCAGCTTGAGAAAATTGGTTTTGGCGAACTGAAATTACAGAGGATTGTTATCCTGATGGATATTCGAAACCTCGCAAGTGAGCAGGTTGCCCGGAAGTGCGGATACGAAAAAGAAGGGGTCGCAAAAAAGATCCACAGGATAAGGAAAGAGTATTATGACTGCTTCGTATATGCCAAAACCAGGTGAGCAGCAGGTGAGCAGCAGGTGAGAAGCAGGTGAGAAGCAGGTGAGAAGCAGGTAAGCAGCGGGCAAGTAACAGGGCAGCAACAGGTGAGCAGTAAAAATAGAGTTCGGAACGACCAGTGGGAAAAAAATAAAAAAGGAGGAAACAAGGCCTGAATTCGGAGGGTCTGTAAAAACTCAGACCAGCCCCACAGTTTCTATAAGGCTGACTCCGTACCAGACTACCATAAGGTTGTTTATCGTTACCAGGATACCTACGGATTCTATTATGTGTTTTGTGAGAGCCCAGCGTCCCTTTGACGTTTTTATTATCGGTGCTACGTAAAAGAGCAAAACGACAAATGCAATTTTGATAAGCAGGAGATGATAAATTCCGTACTTTTCCAGGATCATTGCAGGAACAGGGTTATATTCTGCGCCGAACGGCAGCGCGTAAAAGGTAGAGGCCCAGTCTCCGATCACATAGAAAAGGATGATAAACCGGATATCGTACAGAAAAGACCTGAACGAACTCCGAATATAGTTAACTTTCAACAAAAACCCCCCTCAAGTACTTCTCTGTTTTTCGGTTAAAGCGACTTTAGATTATAAGATTATATAAACGTAAGAAACTAAGATAGAGGTTTACAAATTTTAGGAAGGGGGACGTAACTGGTTTTAAGAATATTTAATGAGTTTACAGGCTACCGAATATGGAACGAAAGTCTAAACAAACTTAAATAAGCAAATAAACAGGCAAATATTTATTTAACAGGATTTATTAGAACTGAAACGAAAAAAGAAAAAATAAAGGCTCCTGATATTGTTTGTAAATAAATTTTATATGTTGTTTCTAACCGATACCCAACGTTTCCAATATATGACGTGGATGAATTTTTCTAGCCAGGTTTGTCGGTAAGTTAAGGAATATGTTGCAAGTATGGAAAAGGTATAAAAAGGAGAATTTCGACTAAAAGGAAAACTCCGACGAAAAGATAATTCCAGTAAAAAGTGATCCCGCAAAATCCAGAAGTGAGCACCCTGCTGGAAATAACGGTTAAAGTACGAGCTGAAAGTGGCTAAAGTACGGGCTGAAAGTGGCTAAAGTACGAGCTGAAAATCTGATTTCAAACTAAAAGATGATACTAATGGCTGAACAATTGGCTGAACAATTACAAAACCCGGGGATGGAGAACTTTCCCTCCCTGCTGGAAATGAAAAATGTTACGGTGGTCAGAGGCGGGAAAAAGATCCTTGACTCTGTATCCCTTTCCATCAAGCCCGGAGAACACGTTGCAATTATCGGGCCCAATGGCTCCGGCAAGTCCTCCCTTATAAAGACATTAACAAAAGAGTACCACCCACTGGCAGGAGCCGACGGGCTCGTACTGAAAATCATGGGTAAGGAGACCTGGAATGTTTTTGAGCTAAGGAATCTACTCGGGATAGTCTCCGGGGAACTCCAGCAGACTTGCTGCCGCCAGATCCGGGTCCTTGATGTGGTACTCTCCGGGTTTTTCAGCAGCATAGGCATATATTACAACCACAAAGTGACCCCTGAAATGGAAGCCAGCGCAGAGGAAGTTCTGGAGTTCCTTGAGATTTCCCACCTCGCAGACAGGTCGATGTGCGAACTTTCCACAGGAGAAGCAAGAAAAGTTCTGATAGGGAGGGCTCTTGTGCACGACCCGCAGGCTCTCTTCCTGGACGAGCCTGCAAACAGCCTTGACTTAAAAGCCCTTCACAGTTTCCGCGAAAGTGTCCGGAAAATTGCGCATTCAGGCAAAAGTGTGATTCTTGTCACTCACAACCTGCAGGATGTCATTCCCGAAATCAGCCGTGTAGTCCTCATAAAGGAAGGGAAAGTCTTCAGGGATGGGAAAAAGGAGGAAGTCCTGACAGATGCAAACCTCTCTGAACTTTTTTCCCTCTCCGTAAAAGTCCTGGAAAAGGAAGGTTACTACCAGACCTGGAGCTGAAGAAAAGCATATTCCGGTTCCAGCCCTGAAAATCCACCCTTTCCAGAGCTTACCGGGACAGAGGAAAGGGATTCAAAATTTAAAAACCCACGTTTTCCACTAAGAGTTATTAGCTCTCCCGATAAGGATATTCTTTAATAGTCCCGGATAAAGTCTATATCATGACAGTGATGGGCATAATAGGCTGCAGGATCTTCGAGGATGAAATTGTTCATGTGCTTTCAAATGACCTTGAAGTGGAAAGAATTTACCTCGTAAAAAACGAAGAAAACATCGGCCTCCTGAACAAACTTGAAGCTCAGGGGCTTGAGCCAGTGGTCCTGCCTGTTTACGAGATCAGGGCTTGCCTGGAGCAAAGTGAGGAATTCAGCGTCATTGTTCAGCTTCAGGAGATCGGGCTCCATATGAACCCTTCAAGGCTCAGAAGTAAAACATATACAAACCTGAGCCTGATGTCCGGGTTTGCAGACGGGATCCTCCTTTTTTACGGGCTCTGCGGGCATGCGTTTTCCCGGATGCAGACAGATTTTGCGCATACCGGATGCTCTCTACAGCTGCTGCAGGACAGAAGCACAGGCGAACCGGCCAGACCCCTTGAAGACTGCATTGCAGCAGCCCTTGGAGGCAGTTCTCGCTACCGGGAAATTCTGAAAAGCCACAGTGATACATTGTTCTTAACTCCCATGTGGGCCTTAAACTGGAAAAACGCTTTCGGGGTGGATGATGAATTGCTTTCGGGTTTTGAATTCACCCCTGAAAACCTGAGAGAACTCGGGTATAGAAAAGTTGCAAAGGTCGACACAGGGATTTCCTATGAACCCGATTTTGAGAAAAAAATAGAAGAATTTGCGCTTAACTTCGGTTTCGAAGTCATAGAATTTGAAGGTAGCACTGAAACAGCGCAACAATCGTACAGTCTAATGCAAAATATGCTGCTCAGGCCCCACTTAAAGCCTGAAAATATTTTGTTCAAAAAGAGCTTAAAGAGTTTTAGTACCTGAGGATTGACTCAAAAACTATTAACTTTTTTGAAATTTGAAATTATCTGGAAGGCATTACGTCAAGTTATTGAAATATACCAGATGTTTAATTAGTGCATTTTAGTAACGCTCAGGCATATAAGGATGCACTGAAAATAATAACTGGATATTTTTAAAAGTAAAAATATAGCTTTGTAGAAAACCTGATTAGTAGAAAACCTGATTTGTAGAAACCCTGATTATATGATTTTTTTTAAGAATATAATTTTTAAGAACATTATTCTGGATATTACATGAAATCCCTCAGGGGCCGCCCTGCCAGCTTTCAAAATGAGAATACAATGAGTTGCACATGCCAGAGGAATTAAACATGCCAGTAATGACCATAATAGGGTGCAGGATGTTCGAAGACGAGATAATGCACCTTCTTGAAAACGACCCTGAGATTGGAAAAGTGCTCGTAGTGGAAAACGAAGACTGCAGCGGTATCACGAGAAAGATGGCCGAAGCAGGAATTGCACACACTGCTCTCCCCCTTGAAGAAATTCCCGAAAAATCGGCAGGTGAAGATAGAGGTTTAACCCTGATTGTATACATGCTTGAGCTTGCCCTGCACGCAATCCCTGAAAATCTTAAAAAAACCGTTTATTCGAAAGTAGAACTTATGGCTCCCCGCTCGGATGGAGTCCTGCTCTTTTACGGGCTTTGCGGAAACGTGCTCGGAAACATTGAAGAAGACTTCAAAGCCCTGGACTGCAAGGTCTGCATCCTCAAAGAAGAAAACGGAGAAATCGTGGATGACTGCATCGGGGCTGTACTCGGAGGCAGGGGACAGTACCTCAAAGCCCTGAAAAACTGCAGAGGAGTAGGGACCTTTTTCATGACCCCCATGTGGGCTGTGAACTGGAGGGAAATGATCCGGACTGCAGGCCTGAGCCAGAACCCGGATGATATTAAGATGTCAAAGTTTGTCTTTGACTATGCGGGTTACAAAAAAGTTGCAAGATTAAATACAGGCCTTGCCTATGAAAAAGACTTTGATGCCTGTGTAAAGGAATTCTCTACCCTCTTTGAGTTTGAGGTTACAGACCTCGAAGGGACTCTGCAGCTTGTAGATAATTGTTACGCAAGAACAAAAGCTTCAGTGCTCGATGCCTGCCCTCACACCCATGCCTAAAAAGGGGTCTGAAAAGCTTATTTTCCGGCCTCATACAAGTCCTTGAATTATTCATTATTAAATTATTTATTTATTTATTTATTTATTTATTTATTTATTTATTTATTTATTTTTTCGTTCTCTCTTTTATTCAGTATTTCTTTCGTTCTCTCTTTTATTCAGTATTTCTTTCGTTCGGCCTTTCTTTTGAGCAAAAACCAATAGCCGGTCGAAATCCTTAGAAAAGAGTTTTAGATCGGCTCTGGAACTTATATTGAGTTTACAGTTTTCGGTCTTACACTTATCACCTTATGTTCTCCGTCTTACCATCCGAACCAGTTTCCTTTATCAATTTATAAGTATTAATATTCAAAGGCAAAAAAAGGACACGAAATCTTAACTGCAAAAGACCTGAGGGGGAATTCAGGAATTGGGAAACCATTTCATTATAATTGCCGGAGAAGAGGCAGGTCCTGCATCAAACAAAATGGGCGGGATCTGGAACGTCATTAATGAAGAGGCACATAGCCTTGCGGCTCTCTTTGACTCCGGAAAACTCAAGGCAAAAGAAGACACGGAAATCCTTGTTGCAGGGCCATATTTCGGGCACAGGGGCGCGGACTGGAACCGGGGCTTGAGCAGGATTACGGATATGAACGGGCTTGATCCTCTCAGCTCTGACGGAGAGCTAGAGAAAAATCTGAAAGCCCTTGAAAACGAAGGCATTAAAGTTTTCACAGGAGAAGAAATGGTAGGGAAAACCCGGATAGGTTACCTGCAATTTCAGACCTCTGATTTTGGAAAAATCCGCTCAGCATATATGGGAAAAGAGATGACTCTCGAAAGCAGGGTAAAAACCGAAGCCTATGAACTCCTTGGACTTGACTCCCTGAGATATGAAAGCATGCCAAATGGCGCGGAATATACCCATTACCTTTCTCTTTCACATTCGATTTCCGAGCTTATCCGGCTCCTTGTAAGTTCGGCTCCCAAAACTGCCGACACCTGGGCAGAAGAGGCAGACTCGGGTAAAAATTTAATTCCCTGTCCCGGAGTTTCCCTGCACTGCCATGAGTTCGGGGTATTTTATGCGCCTGCGAGACTTAAGAAACTGGGAGTCCCGATAAATACTGTCGCAACCCTGCATGCTACCCTTCCTGGCAGGGCTGCCGGATATAACTCCATTCAAAAAAGAAGAAATAATGACAGTACATGGCCTCCCGGTGTGCCTGAAAACCTTTCCTCCCTCGAAGCCCTTGCCCTGTACGCAGACACGGTTACGGCAGTAGGGGAATCTACGCGTCAGGAAGCCAGACTTTTTTACGGGATTAACGGGATTGTCATCAGAAACGGGATAACCATAGCGTCCGAAAAAATAGACTGGAACCGGAAAGAACGCTGCCTCGGACAGATCCAGAATTTCCTTTCCGAAAACCTGTACAGATATCACGGAGGGGAAAAGATCGAACCCGAAAAGATCATTCCCATTTTCACAATCTCCCGCATAGAGGTCGAAAACAAAGGATACCCTGACCTTCTAGATTCCCTTGTGGCTCTCGAGCATGTAATAAGGAACAGCATCCTGGAAGGGCATATGGAAGAGGGAATAAAGGTAATCTGCTTCCTTGTAGCTGCAGAAGGCCCAAAAAATAACCTCCCGGAAGGGTTTCCGGTAAACCTGCCAAAAGATGTACTTGTAGGAAACGAGCTGAAGCTTCAGCAGATGATAGAGGAGAGAGGGCTGGATTTCCCGAAGATGGTAAGGGGAAAGCGTTCAGTTGCAGCGGTTCTCTACCCCCAGATTATCTCAACAGAGGACGGAGGGCTGGGAATGGGAGTGAGGGACTTTATGGCAGGCTGCTGTGCCGGAGTTTTTCCCTCCCGCTACGACCCGTTCCTGCTCACGGGGCTTGAAGCCGGAAGAGAGGGGACCCCAAGCGTGGTAAGCCGGGTCTGCGGTTTCAGTGATGCCATAAAAACTATTGAGTCCCTGGTAGAAGGTCTTGGTGGAGTAATAGTGGTAGACAACATAGACCTTTCTTACTATGAGACAGTCCTTGACTACGCCCTGGCAGTCAGTTACTTTACCAGAAATTTCGTAGACGACCGGGTGAAATACAAACTTCTCTGCAGGGAAGCTTTTCTCCTTGCAAAGGATATGGACTGGGAAAACCCTACAGAACAGTATTATGAACTGATAAGCGGGGCACGCTTCTGTATGCAGGAAAATGAAGTCTCCGGGAAAGAGAAAAAATGAAATCCGGAACGAGTTGAGGTTTTCCGAAAATGTCAGAAATCAGAAAGCATTATTTTCTCCCCGAATACTGCATAATTGCTGAAGAGAGGGCTAAAAGACCTTCGGATTTTGCAGGGGCAGCCGGAGGTTCCGAAAAAAGCGCTCCTGAAAGCTGCGTGTTCTGCGGGGGAAATGAAGAAAAAACGCCTCCTGCAACTGCGGTATATAAGAATGGGGAGGTCTTTGCCGATACAGGGGAAAATAGAGTACGCGACTGGGATTTTCGCTGTTTTCCAAACCTCTATCCTGCACTTTCTCCTGTACCTTCTCCTGCACCTTCTCCTGCACTTTCCCCTGCGCCTTCTCCTGCGCCACCGTCCCCCCGATTTCACGGAAAAGATCTTGAAGTTTTCCCGGGGTCCGGTTTCCATGAGGTGATAGTAGAGTCCCCTGTGCACGGGAAAAACCTGAAGGACTTCTCCGACACTGAAATATCCGGGCTTATGAGGGTCTATAAGGACAGGGTTTGTCATTACGCAGCCCATGAAAAAATCCTTTATGTCTCCCTGTTCAAAAACTCTGGAAAAGCCGCAGGCGCTTCCCAGGACCACCCACACAGCCAGCTCATCGCCCTGCCGGTTTGCCCTCCGGTTCTGGAAAAGGAACTGGAGGTTATTAGAGAAGGAGAAAAGTGCCCTTACTGCGTTCTCCTTGAAACAGAAAAAGCCTCATCACGCCTTATCCATGAAAATAACAAGTTTGTGGCTTTTGCCCCTTACTATTCAATAGGGCCCTTTGAAGTCTGGATCCTTCCAAAAGAGCATATAAGTTTTCTTGGGGATTTTAGTCCGGAGCTTCTTTTTGCCCTCGGTGAGATTTTGAGAACTGTCCTCAGGAGTTATGCAAAAGTACTCGGAAACATGCCCTATAACCATATGTTCTACCAGCTTTTTGAAACTCCGGAGTACCACCTGAACCTCAGGCTGCTGCCCCGGATCTCCACTACTGCAGGGTTCGAACTGAATACCGGAATTTATATCAATACTGTTTCTCCGGAAAAGGCAGCCTCATACCTGAGGGGGGCTAAATGAGTTGTCTCAGGATAAATCAGGGAGAGAAAAACAAACAACTGAAGTGAAAGTTTCCAGTGAAAAACAGGTGGAATAAACCGGAGATATGTTTATGTACAATTAAAAAGGAATAAAGTTAGGGAAGTATAGAGATGCATCCGTAATGCGAAAATTGTCCTGTAGACCAGGCATATTTAGATAATTCCTGTTCAGAACAGGTACGTGAAGGGTTTAAGGGGAATACGTACAGAGAAATTACAGCAGGAAAAGAGTAACCTGAGTTTATCAATCTGGAAAAATATATATTAACCCGATAAGCTGAAGGGTTTGAACAGCACAGGCTGGGGGAAGCCTGGAACTTTTAGTAACCGTGATGTCCTTCACTTTGACAAAAAGGAATGAGTGAGTCTATGAAAAAGATTCGAATAGGAATGTTTAGTTGGGAAAGTTTGTATTCGATACGTGTAGGAGGGATTTCTCCCCATGTATCCGAACTCTCTGAGGCTCTTGCAGCTAAGGGTCATGAGGTTCATCTTTTTACCCGAGGCCTTGAAAACAATGATGAAATAATCAGGGGAGTCCACTACCACAGAATTGCATGTGACCGGACTGGGGGAATAGTGGAGCAGATGAACAGGATGTGCGACGCTATGTATTGCCGGTTTCTGGACGTGCGTGAAGAGGCAGGAGAGTTTGATATTCTCCACGGGCACGACTGGCATCCTGTAAACGTCCTCTGCCGGATTAAAGCCCAGTTTGGACTGCCTTTCGTCCTGACCTTCCACAGTACGGAATGGGGGCGCAACGGAAACCTTCACGGGGACTGGTGGGAAGCAAAAGAGATTTCGCACAGGGAATGGCTTGGAGGGTATGAAGCTTCCGACATAATTACGACATCTACTGTTTTGAAAGAAGAAGTCAGGCACTTATACAAAATTCCCGATTATAAGCTCTGGGAGATCCCCAATGGAATAAATGTGGGAAAAATAAAAAGGGAAGTTGATCCTGGAAAAATAAAGAGAAACTACGGAATCCACCCATGCCTTCCTGTAGTGCTCTTCACCGGAAGGATGTCCTACCAGAAAGGACCTGATCTGCTCGTCGAAGCTGCAGCAAAAGTCCTGAGGAAGAGGGATGCCCAGTTTGTACTCATAGGAGAAGGGGATATGCGGGCTCAATGTGAAAACCAGGCTCAGCGGCTTGGCATAGGGGACTCCTGCAATTTCCTTGGGTACGCCTCGGATAACACTGTCATAGACTGGTTCAACGCCTGTGACCTTGTCTGTGTCCCAAGCCGGAACGAACCCTTCGGGATAGTTGTGCTTGAGGCATGGGATGCAAAAAAGCCTGTGGTTGCAAGCGATGCAGTCGCTCTTGTTGAAAACTTCAGAACAGGAATCATTGCTCATAAAGAGCCCTCTTCAATTGCCTGGGGCCTCAACTATGTACTTGAGGGGCTGGGCCGCAACAGGATGGGAGAGAAGGGGTACGAACTCCTGAAAAATAGATACAACTGGGAAACGATAGCTGAAAAAACCCTTGAAGTATATGAAAAAGTAATCGAAAAAACCTGAATGTTTAAAAATATGAGTACTTAAAAAATATGAGTACTTAAAAAACCCGAATGCTTAAAAACATGAGTACTTAAAAAAATTTGAAGAGGAAGAGATTATAGTACCCTCTTCAAATTCAAGGAAGGATTTTCCAACCAGCAAAATATACAATAATTTTATCACACATTTATGAAGTTGAATGTGCCTCTTAAGTATATATTTCAGACCTGGCTAAATTTTTAAATATTCAGCAAATATGTGAAACTTACTTTTTTCCATACAAATTGAAGAGGAAGATGTTAACTGTCTTCCCCATCGTCCTCATCAAATTCTTTATAACTGTCACTTCCTACCATTGCTGCCGAGATTGAGTCAATCCCATCAAGCCATTCTGCAACAATGCCGTATGGAAGCTCAGCCATAACCTCTTCAGGCAGGCTTTGTCCTTTGAGCACGATTGCACCGCACTGTGCAGTGTAATCAAGAGCAAGTTCAAGGTTATCCGAGGCTTCAGCATCGACAGCTTCTTTTATAAGTTCTTCGAGATTTGATTCATCCTCATAGTCACCCATAAAATAGCATTCAAAGGCGACAAGTGCCCCCATAAGAGAGGTCTGTACCGAATCGACCATAAGGTCGATATCTTCAGAAATTGGCTCGACCTCGGAAAGCACGATATCCCTGATCTCCTCAAGAATCTTTAAAGCTTTCTCTTTAGAGAGCAGATCTTTTTCAAAGCGAACGGTTACTTTCAGGCAAGCAAGGATCACATCATCAACCATATTGACGAATACAGCGCTTTCCTTCCCGGCTTCTTCTTCGGTCTCTTTTATTTGAAAACCGCTTTCCCTTGCCCGTCCGAGCCAGTTTTCCCAGCGCTTTTGGGTATAAAATTCATAGGGGGGGACCTGGTTCATATCATGTTCAGGCACTTATAACACCGCTTATATACATTTTTTATTAATTAATAATCGATCTTACTATTACTAAAAGGTGTTTGTTTATGTTCACCAGGCAAGTTTCACTTTTTTTAGAGAGTTGCCAGCTTCACACTTTGAGTCAAGGCTTTCAAGGACATCTACAATTTTGCATTTGTCCCCTTTTAAAAGCCCTTCCGGGTGACAGAGCTCATACACACCGCACTCCCTCTTGCCACATTTGGTGGGCTCATACATAATTTTTGCCCCTTCAACAGCTTTTCTCGATTCCATAGTTGTCAGGATAGGAGCCCTGCTGACGTCCACAGCAAGTACCCCGCTGTCATGCAGGAAACATTCATGTATGTCTTTACTTTTTATTCTCTCGACCCTATACCTGCGTCCGGGTTCAAGGTTAAGGCAGGTGTTCTTCAGCCGGCATTTCTTGCATTCTGGCATTTCACCTTTGAATATGAATTCCAGCCCTTCCCTTGCCAGCCGTGATCCGATGAGTGTTATTTTGGTATCGCTTTCTGTCATAATAGTTCTTCCATTTAAATTTATTCTGGCATTTATTGAATTATCGGGATTCCTGGAGCTTATCCCGAAATATTTTGAATTGAAAATTGAGATTAGACCTGAAGTAAAGAATTTAAGCCAGATCATAAATAAATTAAATTAATTAAGACTCGCGTGAGCCGTTAATTATTATAAAATCTGAACCCCAGCTTAAAAGGTTCTGATATATCATTGTTTATTTTTATGATATTTCAAACAGTTGCTGAGATTCTGCTTTGGCCTGAGTTAAAACAACTTTTCAACTTATGACCTTTGTGATTTTTGCAACTTTCTCGGCTGCCGAAGGAGTAAGACCGTTTCCGAGAATTGTGTAGCGGTCCGGGCGGATACTGTGTGCATGTAACAGGGCTTCGACTATATATTTATCTTCTATGCCCAGTTCTTCTGCAGTCGTAGGAGCCCCGATCTTTTTTAAGGCATCCCTGATCTCCTGCCAGTTTCCTCCGTGCAGGTACATCATCAGGATTGTACCAACCCCGCACTGTTCTCCGTGTAATGCAGGCCTTGGGGCAATCCTGTCAAGGGCGTGGCTAAACATATGTTCCGATCCCGAAGCCGGCCTTGAAGAACCTGCAATGCTCATTGCAACTCCATTCGAGACAAGGGCTTTTACCACAAGCCTGGCAGACTTCTCATGCTCTGGTTTAATCGAATCGGCAGATTCTATTACCACCCGTGCAGCCATGCGAGAGAGAGCTGCAGCGTATTCCCCGAAGTACTCGTTTCGGAGTCTGCTTGCAAGCTCCCAGTCCATCACTGCCGTATAATTGGAAATGATGTCTCCACAGCCAGCTGCAAGAAATCGGAAAGGAGCCGCCGAGATAATTTCTGTGTCCGCAACTACGGCCATAGGAGCCTGAGCCTGTACGGAAGAGCTTTTTCCATTGTCAATTATCGAGGCTCTGGAAGATGCAATGCCGTCATGAGAAGCTGCCGTCGGCACACTGATAAAAGGAAGTTCAAGCCGTGTGGAAGCAAGTTTTGCAAGGTCAATAGACCTGCCGCTTCCTACTCCAAGAAGAAAAGTCGCCTCTGTCTCGAGGGCTTTTTGCATTATTATCTCGACTTCCTCCATGGTTGCCCTACAGGTAAGAACCGTTTCTGCGCTGCACCCTGCGTTTTCCAGGAGGTCGCTCACTCTTTTACCCGCAACGTCCAGGGTAGTGTTCCCGGTCACTATCAGCGCATTTCCTTTCAGTTTCAGGTCCCTGCAGACATCTCCAATTTCCTCAAGTACACCATGCCCAATCAGCACGTCCCTTGGAAGCTGCATCCATTTTGCGCTGTTTTTATTGATGGTCAATTTCATACCCGCATGATTTTTTAGTTGTGATAAAGATTATAGTGTATACTTTATTTCGTAAAAACGGCAGGTGTAAGCCAGCCGGTATTGAAGATTACTTATTGAAGATTACTTATTGAAGACTACTTGAAGATTACTTATTGAAGACTACTTGAAGATTACTTATTGAAGACTACTTGAAGACTACTTATTGAAGATTAACATCTCAACTATCACTGCAGATATCTCTAATCATCCGGGTATTTAACACCAGCAGATAACTATACAGGTATCTGATATTGACAGATGATAATAACTGCAGAAAACATCGACAACTTATCAAATATAAACAACTTATCGAATATAATATACCTGGTTTATATACCTGGTTTAATAGGAGAACTTAATTAATTAACTTAATTAATTAACTTAATTCATTAACTTAATTCATTACCTTAATTCTCAGATGATATTAAGAACGCAATGCTTCTGATCAGTCCATTCCGCACCCTTTTTACCTTATTTAACTTTTCGTCCGGGCTTATGTCAGGAATTTAGGTACCTGACTATGATAAAACATGGATATTTCGCCAGGGGAATTTACTTAAATCAATTCTCTCTCTTCTCTCTATTGATAAGTCTGTTAACTATTACCTTTTAACAGATACAATTACATAGGTTAATTATATAAATATAGTAATATAATATATGTAGAATAATACGCCCGTATAAAATGTTTGCTTTTCCGGAAACAAAGCTTCGAGAAGGCAAAGAAATATCTGTAATTAAACCGAACACCGTTCACCAGTTGAGATTACTACATGAGATTACTACATTTATAGTTCGGAAATAAGTTTGTTTCATATATATGAGCCAGTACACAAATTCAGCTATGTACAGTAAGTATTAATTGTATTAGGCTATTGCCATTTTGAATGAGTGATAAGATGAGTTATTTAACGGATAATATATCACAATTTATCAATACCTACTATCTGGATCCCATAAGGACCGATGACGGGTATAACCTTGTAAACACTTTTACCTGGGCAGTGGTACTGGGCATTTGTATTTTCGGGGTTTTCAGGCTCCTTGAAAAACTGGAAGTAAAGATAACACCCAGGTTCATCCTCTCAATCCTGCCATTCGTACTTGCAGGCTCTTCTCTGCGCGTGCTTGAAGATTCCCCCGCAGGCATCTTTCACCCTCCTTTCTCCTATTTGCTTATAACCCCGAATATTTATTTCCTGGTTTTCGGGATAACCGTAGCCTGCCTCTGGCTCTCAATCCGGCTGCAGAAAGCAGGGCTTGTGAAAGAGTATCATTCCGTTTTCGCAGGCTTCGGGCTGGCATGGTTTTTATTAAACCTCGGCACACTGCTATATTATGAGAACATTGTAGTTGCTTACGTTCCGGTCTTTGTGCTTGGAGCAGGGATAGGGTTGACCTTTACCTTTTACATGGTTGCGCGCCGCTTAAAATCCTCGATATTTACCGACCCTCTGAACCTGTCTATCCTTCTGGCCCATATGCTGGATGCTTCTTCGACATACATAGGGATAGATAAACTGGGGTACTTTGAAAAACACGTGCTTCCCTCTTATCTCATTAAACTTACTGATACTGCATTGGTTATGTATCCATTAAAACTAATTATCTTCGTAGGGGTTCTTTATGCACTTGATACCCAGTTTGAGAAAGATGAGGAGTCAAACAACCTGAAAATGCTTATTAAAATGGTTATTTTGATCCTCGGGCTTTCTCCGGCAACCCGGAACACAATCCGAATGATGCTGGGAATCTGAAATAAAGGGTAAACAGGTACCTGCAGTGGACACCGGGATTCAATAAATTAAGTCTTTATTGGGGATAAACATGGAAAGAGAGGAAGACTATTATTTACGGGAGAGAAAAGGAGAAGTAAGAGCAGAAACTCCTGAAGGGGAGAGGGAGGAAAAAATATATGCTCCAGCGGAAAATGCCTTTTTAGCTGCCCACGGAGAAACAAAATTCCGGCCAGGAGGAAGAAGTACCTCAAAGGTATCTGAGTTTACCAGCTACCTGCGTTTTATCTGGCCATATGTAATATTCATTACCTTTGTGTTCTTCGGGGCTCTATTTGCAGGCTATACTTCATCGGCAAATTTTCCGGATATGGCTGATACGCTCATGGAAGGTTTCAGCTCCCGTTTCGCACCCCTCATGGATAAGCCTCCGATAGTCATTATGCTTGGAATCTTTCTCAACAATGCCTTTGTAAGCCTGCTTTTTCTTGTACTCGGGCTTGTCTTCGGTGTCCTTCCGGTAATGTTTATCGCCTTTAATGGATATATTGTAGGAGTTATCTCTAACCTCGTAGCCCAGGAAAAAGGCCTGCTTTTTATTTTCCTTGCCCTTCTCCCGCACGGGATCGTGGAACTACCCATGGTCTTCATATCAGCTGGGATAGGGGTCAGGCTCGGGCACCAGGTTTTCTCTGCCCTTATAGGCAGGCCTACTGAGATCAAAAAAGAATTTAAAGAAGGGATCAGATTTTATTTCCACTGGATCGTGCCTCTTCTTTTTCTGGCAGCAGTAGTTGAGGCCTTTATTACACCTCTGATCCTGAGTTTCCTTTAAAAATCGGGTAAACGTGAAGATTACTGTGAGAGGACAAAACAGCCACTCCAGCTTACCCTTCATTATATAAACGATTACTTCTATTAGAAAGGGTTTTAATAGGTAAAGCCGTTAATGGGGAAAAATCCAATCAGAGCTTTTGTTTCCTAAAACCTGGCAAGCTACCGCCGGGATCTGTACTTCAGGCATCTCGTCTCGAATATCAGGTTAAGAATCACATATCAGGTTAAGAATCACACAGTATCAGACCTGATCACCATCTCACAGAATTATCAACACCTCGAAAAAGCTGAGGGACATTATATATGATTGACAGGAAAGAAATTAAGGAAATCGTTGAAGGCTATTACGCGCATGCTGATAAGATTAAAGTAGGGACCATTGCCTCTCACTCAGGACTCGACATCTGCGACGGAGCAGTTGAAGAAGATTTCAGGACCCTTGCAGTCTGCCAGGCAGGAAGGGAGAAGACCTACACCGAATACTTCAGAGCTCAGAGGGACCCTTATGGGAAAATAAAGAGAGGAATTGTCGATGAGGCAGTTGTATTTAAGAAGTATAACGAAATTCTCCTGCCCCAGAATCAGCAGAAACTGGTTGACGAGAATGTGCTTTTTATCCCTAACCGCTCTTTTACTTCCTACTGCAGCATAGATGAAATCGAAGAAAATTTCAGAGTGCCTATGGTAGGGAGCAGGAACCTTCTCAGGAGCGAGGAACGAAGCGAGCAGCAGAGCTACTACTGGATCCTCGAAAAAGCAGGGCTTCCGTTCCCGGAAAAAATAGAGTCTCCAGAGGACATTGACGAGCTCGTAATGGTAAAGCTTCCTCATGCAGTAAAGACACTCGAAAGGGGATTTTTTACGGCTTCAAGCTACGGGGAATACCTGGAAAAATCCGAAGCCCTTATAAAACAGGGAGTGATTACGCGTGAAGCTCTTGAGACTGCCAGGATCGAGCGTTATATTATAGGGCCTGTGTTCAACCTTGATATGTTCTACTCCCCAATAGAGCCGAAAATGAGCAAGCTGGAGCTCCTTGGCGTTGACTGGCGCTTTGAGACCAGCCTGGACGGGCATGTAAGGCTCCCTGCCCCTCAGCAGATGGCTCTTGCCAAGCACCAGCTCACCCCGGAATATACGGTCTGCGGACACAACTCGTCAACTCTTCGCGAGTCCCTCCTTGAAAAAGTATTCGAAATGGGAGAAAAGTATGTAAAAGCCACTCAGGAGCACTACGCACCTGGAGTTATAGGGCCTTTCTGCCTCCAGACTTGCGTGGACAAGGACCTGAATTTCTATATTTATGATGTGGCCCCGAGAGTAGGCGGCGGGACGAATGTGCATATGTCAGTCGGGCATTCCTACGGCAACTCACTCTGGAGAAGACCGATGAGTACGGGCAGAAGACTTGCCTTTGAGATAAGGCGCGCTCTGGAGCTCGAGAAACTTGATATGATCGTCACATAAATTTATTAAGGCTTTCCGGCATTAGTAGATATGAGTTGTGCAGGATACCGTAAACTTTAAAAGTATCATCTGAATCTGTTAGATTCAAGCCTTAACTAAAAATTTAATGACAGAACTTGCCCGGGTTTCCAGCTTGGAAATTCAGAATTTGCCCGGGGGAACGGGTTCGGGCTCATGTAAAGCCCGTCCCAGTAAAATCCCGCTTCAAGTTACAGATTATAATAAAACCAAGGATCACATAGTGAAAATTAGGGATTAGATTAGTTTTAGAGTTGAAGTCTGCAGGCCTGAGGGAAAAAAGCAGTTAAACTCCCTGAAGGTGCAGATTTCGGATAAATACCTGCCTTATATCAGAATACCTGCCTTATATCAGATTATCTTCACTCTACTGGAGGAAACTACAACTTGAGTCAGCCCTGTGTTAATATCGGCATGGTAGGCCATGTCGACCATGGAAAAACCACACTTGTTAAAGCTTTATCCGGCGTGTGGACGGATACGCATAGTGAAGAAGTAAAAAGAGGGATTTCGATAAGATTGGGGTATGCGGACTCCCCATTCATGAAATGCCCGAAATGCCCTGCCCCTCAGTGTTATACTGTGGAAAAGACCTGCCCCAACTGCGGAGAAAAAACAGAAGAATACCGGACAGTGTCCTTTGTAGACGCCCCTGGGCACGAAACCCTGATGGCAACCATGCTTTCAGGAGCTGCAATCATGGACGGAGCAGTGCTCGTAATTGCCGCAAACGAAGAATGCCCGCAGCCCCAGACGAAAGAACACCTTATGGCTCTGGACATAATAGGGATTGAAAACATTGTTATCGTGCAGAACAAGATTGACCTTGTATCCAGGGAACGCCTTGTCGAGCACTACCACCAGATAAAGGAATTTGTCAAAGGCACGGTCGCAGAAAATGCACCTGTAATCCCGATCTCAGCCCAGCAAAACATCAACATCGATATCCTGATCGATGCCCTGGAAACCCAGATCCCGACTCCAGTACATAAAGCAGGCAAGCCTGCCAGCATGCTGATTGCCCGTTCTTTTGACATTAACAGGCCCGGAGCCTCAATTGATGAAATCCGCGGAGGAGTTATCGGAGGCACCCTTACAGAAGGCTTACTTCATCCCGGCGACGAACTTGAGATAAGGCCCGGAATAAAAATCACAACCGAAGGCAGCACTAAATGGGTTCCTATCCTGACCACGGTCTCATCCATTTTTGCAGGCGCAACAAAGGTCGAGGAAGCAACTCCCGGAGGTCTTCTGGCTGTTGGAACCTACCTTGACCCTACCCTGACAAAAGGTGACTCTTTAACCGGACAGATCGCAGGCATACCAGGCACTCTTCCTGAGACCAGGCATCAGTTTGTCATGGAACTGCACCTGCTTGAGAGGGTTGTGGGAGTCACCAAGGAAGAAAAGATCAATGAAATCAAGACCAGTGAACCCCTTATGTTAAATATAGGAACCGCAACGACTGTAGGTGTGGTCACAAGTGCCCGGAAAAATGAAGCACAGGTGTCACTCAAACGCCCAATAAGTGCAGCAGTCGGGGCGATGGTTGCTATCAGCAGGAGAATCGATTCCCGCTGGAGGCTCATTGGAGTAGGGGTAATAAAGAGTTGAAAATCATAATCGATACTAACGGGTTCATGATCCCTGTCCAGTTCGGAGTGGATATTTTCGAAGAACTGAAAAGGCTGGGTTTTAATGAGTTCTATGTGCCTGAAGCTGTTGTATTTGAAATCGAAAAACTAATAAAGCGGGAAAAAGGTTCAGACAGAACAGCCGCAAAGGTTGCCAGGTCCATGATGACCAGGTGCGAGCGAATAGCCGGTACGGGGCCTGCGGATGACGTTATTCTCAGGCTCGCGGGAGAGATGAAAGCGGCTGTTCTGACAAATGATATAGGGTTGAAGCGCAGGCTTGCAGAACACAGGGTTCAGGCCGTGTCTCTGCGCCAGAAAAACAGACTTGACGTTGTCTGAAAACCCCACCGGACATTTCCGGGCAGCAGTTCCATTGATTAGGTTTACGGGTGATTAGCAGATGTATAAATTAATGAAACTCGTTGATACTGTTCGTATCCCTCCCACCCTTCTTGGGGAAGAAGTGATGCCTACCATTAAAAACGCGTTAAGGGAAAAACTTGAGGGGCAGGTTGACAAAAAGCTTGGCTCCCTTGTCACGGTTTACAATATCGACGAGGTAGGAGAAGGGCATATCCTCGTCGGAGACGGGGCCGTATACTATGATGTGACATTCGAAGCAGTAATGTTTATTCCAGAGCTCCAGGAGATTATCGAAGGTGAGGTCGTGGAAGCCGTCGGCTTTGGAGTTTTCATAGGAATGGGTCCAATGGACGGGCTGCTCCACGTAAGCCAGATTACTGACGACTTTATTTCCTATGATGCCAAAAACGCAAGGCTTGTCACTAAAACCGGAGGCAAGTCAATTGCTGAAGGGGATCATGTAAGAGCCAGAATTGTTGCAGTAAGCATCAATGAAAGGGAACCGAAAGAAAGCAAGATCGGGCTTACCATGCGCCAGACTGCCCTTGGAAAACTGCAGTGGCTCGAAGAAGCCCGCAGGAAGAAGCAGCCTCAGGAAGTCACAGGTGAAAGACTGCCTGAATAAAGAAGGCAAAAGAGAGGATTGCAATGCCAGAAAAAGTCTGTCGACACTGCCTGAGGGTCCTGGAAGGGCAAACCTGTCCTGTTTGCGGAACTTCAGACCTTGCAGAAGAATGGAGTGGACTTGTGATAATTCTTGACACAGAACGCTCGGAAATCGCAAAAAAACTCGGGGTTGACATCCCGGATAGATTTGCCTTGAAGGTGCGCTGAGTTGAGTGTTCATATCGAACTTCCGAGAGAACTTCGCCCACTTATGAAAAGACCCCTTGGTACATTATATAGGGGAAAGGGCAGGGATACCATAGAAAAGTTTGTAGGGGAGCTTGCAAGCCCCACAAAACTTATATCCGTAGGGGATGTTACTACATTCCACCTGCTCGAAGCCGGGATTATTCCGGACATCTGTATTGTGGATGACCGTACCAAAAGGAAACCGGTATCCAGAGATGTGTCGGCCCGGAACAGGGATAAGGTCTATGAAGAAGTTTCGGTTGACAATCCCGCAGGGATTATCACCGATGAGCTGATAAAAACCCTTTGCGAAGCGTTTGCCTCAGAAAAGCTTCTCCGCATTTTTGTAAAAGGAGAAGAGGATCTGGCAACCCTTCCGGTAATCCTTATGGCTCCGCTGGGGTCTGTGGTCCTTTACGGGCAACCCGATGAGGGTGTGGTCTTTGTAGAGGTCACCGAGGAAAAGAAGGAAGAAATAAGGGCTCTTTTTGAAAAGCTCATCAGCAAAAATCAGAATAATGAATTGGATAAGATACGGAGAATTTTAGATGGACATAAAGATCCTTAAAGATAAAAATAATGCACTTTTAAACAGAAGGGAACTGGATTTCATTGTGAAATATGAAGGTTCTACTCCTTCCAGAAGTGATGTACGGAACAAGCTTGCTGCAATGTTGAATGCTCCCCTTGAACTTCTGATCATCCAGAGGATCAACACAGAGTACGGAATGCAGGAAAGCAAGGGTTATGCCAAGCTCTACGAAGATGCAAGCCGCATGAAAGCAGTAGAACTGGAATACGTCCTGAAGAGAAACCCTGCCCCCGGAGCAGAAACTGAGGAAGAAGAGGCGTAAGCCTTACTGAGGTGTATAAACATGGCAGTAAAAGATTACTACAAAGTCCAGGGCGACTCCGTAACCAGACTCAAACAGTTCTGTCCCAGATGCGGACCAGGTGTATTCCTTGCCGAACACAAAAACCGCCTCGCCTGCGGAAAGTGCGGCTACACCGAATTCAAGAAATAACCCGCTTGGGAAATCATAACTCATTTTTCAACCCGAGCCGCAGGAGTTTTTCCTGCGGCTCCTTTCACTTACGCCCTCTTCCGGAGGAAAATATCTTAAGTCTTTTTTAAAATATCTCAAGTCTTTTCTGAGAAATATCTCAAGTCTTTCCTGAGAAATATCTCAAGTCTTTTCTGAGAAATATCTCAAGTCTTTTCTTTGCAGATTATGCCAAATTCGGTTCACTTTTTCCACTTAAGTTGTCGCAGGTCTCCTTTCAATATTTATATTTTTTTAGACCCCAATTATTTACCTAATTAAATATCGCTAAGTTATATTTTAGGAATATTTTTATGCAATAATTTATCTATTTTGTATGCTAATTTCTATTTGGAAGTAATATCTTTAAGTTATATCATTTTTTGAGGACACCTACGGAAAGATGTCTCAAACTTAAAACAATGGATAAAAAACAAGTTATTTTCAGAATATTATACTTCATCCAAAATATAGTCCGAAAGCTGAAAGACACTGTTTAGCAAGGAGAGGAATAAAATATGCCTGAGGAAAGTACGAAAACAAAAATAATCAGAGTAAAGAACATTCACGTAAAAAGCCTGAAAATAAAGGGTCTGAGACCAAAACATCTTATTATAAAGAACCTGAATTTAAAGGACATCAGAAAAGTAAAGGGATAACATGTCAGAGAAAAACACGAGAACGAAAATTATCACAATAAAAGACTCGAACATAAAAAATCTGAAAATAAAAGGTTTAGGGCCAAAACCCCTTATCATAAAAAACCTGACCTTAAAGAACGTCAGGCTGATCTTCAAGCTTCCGCCGGAAAAGAAAGAGTGAATGACTATTGGTTTAGCATCTAAAAAAAGCTGTTTTTTTATTTTCCGGAGATTTACTTTATAAAGCATAAAATGGTATTTAATATAAGATGTTTAAAATAAAATTTAATAGCAGCTTATTTTAGATCATATATATTTATAGATATTAATAAAACCTAAAATAAATGATGATATCTAAAAAATTAGAATACTTTATTATAAATCCCTTAATGAGAAACCTAATTCTGAAATGAGCTTAAAAAACGAATCAAAATAAATAAAAGCATCAAAAAAAAATTAATGTAGCTGTAAAATCCCTCTTCCTCGACAATTTTACTACCTCCTTTTATTAGATATACCGATTGATAACAGAGAACCATCAACCATTATCTTCACATAAATATCTTTTTTTGGACAAACTCTTTTATGAATAAGCCCTTTTTGGAATAAATCCCCATTAATGAAACCTGAAGCTCAATCGAGATCTCAAATTTAGCAAATCAGTAACTATTTTCTGTAGTCGTATATATAGCCGGGCGCATATATAATTCCACACAAATATTTTTAGAAGACAATTCCCGAGGCACCATGCACTCTCTTTATGCCAGAGCCTGGTACAGTAAAGCACTTGCTCTTTTGAACCTGAAAAATCCGATCGGGTCAGAGAAAAATTTTGAAAAGGCTCTTGAAGCTTTCGATGCCCTGATTGAGATAAACCCTCAGGACACAGTTGCCTGGCAATACAGGGGAAATATACTGCGGTACCTGGATCGACCGGAGGAAGCTCTGGGGGCTTTTGAAAGGGCTCTTGCTTTTGATCCGGACAATGTTTCTGCCCGCTACTTTAAGGGGCTTACACTCGGGTACCTGAACCTTCCGGAGCAGGCTCTGGAGGCTTTCGAAGGGGTGCTTGAAAGAGACGCAAACCATGCAGGAGCTCTTTACTACACCGGGCTTGCCTTAAACCGGCTTGGAAAGCATATCGAAGCAGTTTCAGCCCTTTCAGAAGCCCTTGAAATAAATCCTGAAAACCCTGGAGCCTGGTACTACAGGGGAGTATCCCTCTACATTCTGGGAAAGAGTGGGGAAGCTCTTGAAGCTTTTGAAGAAGCACTGGCACTGGAACCCTTACATGCAGGGGCCTGGGAAGGCAAGGCAAAAGCATACCTTTCCCTGGGAAGAAGAAGGGAAGCTTTGAAAGCATGTGAAAAGGCTCTGGAACTTGAACCTGCTTCTGCAGGAGCCTGGGAAACTCAGGGGAAAATTCTGGAAGGCATTGGAAAAAAAGAAGAAGCGCTTGAAGCTTTTGAAAAAAGCCTTATTCTTGAGCCCATGAACGTAAAAAACAGGATAGAAAAAGGCAAGCTGCTCGGAAGCCTGGGAAGGTATGGGGAAGCGCTTCAGGCGTTTGAAAGTGTACTTCAGATGGACAGCTCCCTTACTGAAGCAAAAATTAACAGGGGAAAAGCCCTGCTGGCTCTTGGAAACTATCAACAGGCACTTGATTCATTCAGTAAAACCCTTAAAGAAGACCCGGAGAATTCAGAAGGCTGGGAGGGGATGGGCAGCTGCTTCCTTGCCCTCGGAAAATATTACGAAGCAATGCAAGCTTACGAAAAAGCCCTCTCCTTCGGGCCAGAAAATAGCTGCATCCTGAGCGGTATTGGGGAGGCCTATTATGAGTTTGGAGATTGTTCCAGAGCTCTTGAGGCTTTTGAGAAGGCTCTGAGGCTTGATATAGAGAATGCCTTTGCCTGGAACGGAAAGGGAAATGTACTCTGCAAACTCGGGAAGTACAGGGAAGCCCTCGAAGCTTATGAAAATCTCCTTACACTTGATTATGACAGCCTGCCTGCCCGCTACAACCGCGGAGTCGCCCTCTCCAGGCTTAAAACCAGGCAAAATAATACCGAAGAGCCTCTTGAAAACCAGCTTCAGACAGCTTTTAAAAAATACCTTGAGCTGTCCGAGGAGCTTCCTGAAAATAAAATCGGGGCTAAGGGCTGGAAATACAGGGGGCTTGCTTTTGTCGAACTTGGAGAATATAAAGAAGCACTTAAAGCTTTTGACAGAGCAGCAAAACACAGATCAGAGGACATATCTCCCCTTGTCTACAAAGGAATTGCCCTCATATGCCTTGAAAAATATGAAGAAGCTCTGGAGGCTTTTGAGCAGGCAGAAGAGATTTTTTACACAACCATAGGCACAGAAAAAGCCGGAAAGCCCGGTGAAGAACAAAAAGTGGAGATGTCCCGGATTCTGGACCCTGCCGGGAAAAAGCCCGTGCTGGAAATGCTCAGGACCGCGAAAGGTTTTGCCCTTGACGCTCTTGGCAGATATGAAGACGCCCTGAAAGCTTTTGAGAGTGCCAGAAAGCTTTCCGGAAACGGGAAAATCTCCTGTTCCGGGAAAGGTATTGTTTTTTCACACTGCGGAGAATGGAAAAAAGCCCTGGAAGCGTTTGATACAGCCCTTATCTTCGATCCCAAAGATGCCACGGCTTCGGTAATGAAAGCCTTTGCCCTGATAAGGCTTCAGGATTTTGAGAAGGCTGCCGAGGTCCTTGAGAGGTCCACAGTAGAGAAGACGGACCCTGATCTTCCCTCCTGCCTGCTGGGTTTTGCCTTTTCTAAGCAGGGAGGTTTTGAAAAAGCCCTTCAGGCTTACAGGAAAGCAACTGAAGCAAACCCGAAGAACATTCATGCCAGAAACGGGCTTGCAGAGATTTACTTCAGGCTCGGGAACAGCATGGGTGCTTTAAAAGAGCTTGAAGCTTCAATAGCAGAAGCTCCGGAGAATGCCTTCTCAAGGAGCCTGAAAGGCAGAGTAGAGCTTGAAGAACAGGCATGTGAAGACGCTCTTGAGTCCTTCAGGCGAGCTCTTGCCCTGGATACGGAAGACCAGAGGCTCCTGCTCTGGGATGCATACGCCAGGTATATGTGTGCAGAAGCTTCTTTTGAGGAAAATAGTGCACGTTTCAGGTACATGCTCCTTGCAGCTGCCGGAAAACTTGAAAAGGCAGCCATTTGCCAGGAACCCGAAGACAACGAACTGAAAGCTTATGCCCTGTACTTCCTGGGACTTTTTTACTGCAAGATCCGTTACTTCCGAAAAGCTTCGGAAAGGCTCGAAGAATGCCTGAAGCTTGAGAATTCCAGGAAGGTAAAACAGCCTGCAACCCTGCTCCTTAAAAGTATCCGCTCAAGAAATCGTAGATATGCCTGGTGGGAATGGTGGCTTGCTCCGGGAACATACGGTTTTATTAAAAAAGCAGGATTCGGGTTAATTTTCCTTTTGATCTTCAGCTTGCTGCTGTCTCACCCCGCAGCCTCAACCCTCCCCATTGTATCCTGGCCGGCATCCATTGTAAGCCAGATTTTTTACCAGCCTGGTGAAAACAATGTCTTATGGGCGCTTTATGAAAAAGAGTATGTAAGCTCGATTTTGATTTTGTCCGCCCTCCTGTTCCTTCCGGCATTCGGATTTGGCAGGCCGGAACAAGAAGAACTTGAACTTGAAACGCTTACTCCACCGCCTCCGGACTTTGACATCCCTGCATCCATTCTGGAAGGGTTTACGGAAAAGCTTGAAAAAAGCCTGTTCTCTCCGGAACCCATGAGAGAAAGCATTGAGAAACTCGGGAAGTTTTGAAGCTCGGGAAGTTTTGAAGCCAGAGAAAAGAAACCGGAAAAGCAAATGTATATAACCCTCTCCGATATTATCGAAGGCAGTGATAGCAAGCAGAGGAGACGCACCGGAAGGAGAGTGGAAGCCGTGAAAAACACATTCATCCTTGGAATCGAAGGCACTGCCTGGAACCTGAGTGCCGCAATCGTGACCGAGACCGAGATCATTGCCGAGGTCACAGAGACATATAAACCCGAAAAAGGCGGAATCCACCCCAGGGAAGCCGCCCAGCACCATGCAAAATATGCAGCAAGTGTTATCAAAAAACTCCTTGCAGAGGCAAAAGGAAAAGGGGTAGAGCCTTCAGATATTGACGGCATAGCTTTTTCTCAGGGCCCCGGACTCGGACCCTGCCTGAGGACTGTTGCAACCGCAGCCAGGGTGCTTTCCCTGTCCCTGGGTATTCCTCTTATAGGGGTCAACCACTGCATTGCTCATATAGAAATAGGGATCTGGAAAACCCCTGCAAAGGACCCTGTAGTTCTTTATGTAAGCGGGGCAAATTCCCAGGTTATCTCATATATGGAAGGGCGGTACAGGGTCTTTGGCGAGACTCTTGATATTGGCCTTGGAAACGCCCTTGATAAATTTGCGCGGGGAGCAGGCCTGTCTCACCCGGGAGGGCCTAAAATCGAGGCATGCGCAAAAGACGCAAAGCAATATATCCATCTCCCGTATGTGATTAAAGGAATGGACCTCTCATTTTCCGGACTCTCAACTGCTTCAAGCGAAGCCCTGAAAAAAGCCTCGCTTGAAGATGTCTGTTATTCCTATCAGGAAACAGCTTTTGCAATGGTTGTGGAGGTTGCAGAACGAGCCCTTGCCCACACAGGAAAAAAGGAAGTGCTGCTGGCAGGCGGGGTGGGTGCAAATACCAGGCTTCGCGAGATGTTAAACAAGATGTGTGAAGCCAGGGATGCAACGTTCTATGTGCCCGAAAAACGCTTCATGGGCGACAACGGGACAATGATCGCATATACCGGGCTCCTGATGTATAAGTCCGGAAATACCCTCTCCATTGAAGACTCGCGCGTGAACCCGAGTTTCAGGACCGATGATGTGAAAGTGACCTGGATAAAGGAAGAGGGTATGAAAAGGGTCCCTGAAATCTCTCCTGAGACGTTCTTCAGGACTCCCCCCGGAGAAATGCTGGACAGTGGGGCTGAAGCTGTTGTTTACCTTGAGGATGGACCTGAAGGGAAGAAGGTGCTTGTCAAGGAAAGGGTCCCTAAGGTTTACAGGCACAGAGAGATAGATGAGAGGATAAGGAGAGAAAGGAACCGGGCAGAAGCCCGCCTGATGTCTGAAGCCAGGCGCACGGGAGTACCTACGCCAATCATCTACGATGTTGAGGAATTCAAGCTCAAAATGCAGTTCATCGAAGGAGTCCCCATAAAGTATCTTATAACTCCCGAGGTTTCGGAAAAGGTCGGAGAGCTTGTGGGCAAGTTGCACAGTTCAGGTATAGTGCACGGAGACCTTACCACCTCAAACCTCCTGCTTGCGGGCGAGAGGCTTTACCTCATTGACTTCGGGCTTGCTTATTTTGACAAAAGCCTGGAAGCCAGAGGTGTGGATGTCCATGTGCTTTTCCAGACTTTTGAAAGTACTCACCGCGACCACGAAACCCTTGTTAAAGCTTTCGAAAAAGGGTATGGAAGTACTTTTATAGATTCAGAGGATGTACTCCGGCGAGTTGAAGAGATAAAAAAGAGGGCTCGCTATGCATAAGATCGTCTTTGTTACGGGAAATAAGGGCAAGTTTGCCGAAGTAAGGGATATCCTCGGAACTTTCGGAATCGAGGTAATCCAGAACAAAAATGGTTATCCGGAACTCCAGGAAGATGAACTTGAACCGATCGCGGCTTACGGGGCACAGTATGTTGCAAACAAACTGAACATGCCTGTGATGGTAGACGACTCCGGGATCTTCATAAATGCCTTAAACGGCTTTCCGGGCCCATACTCCCGTTTTGTGGAAGACAAACTGGGAAATCCTAAAGTGCTCAAAATGATGGATGGAGAAGAGGACAGGGCCGCATATTTTAAAACCGTAATCGGATATTGCGAACCCGGAAAAGAGCCCCTGGTTTTCCCTGGAATAGTGGAAGGGAAAATCGCATACGAAGAGCGTGGCATGGGCGGTTTTGGATACGACCCTATCTTCGAGTACCAGGGCATGACCTTCGGGGAACTCGGGGACGAAGAGAAAAATAAGGTTTCCCACCGGCGCAGGGCTGTCGATAAGTTCCTGGAATGGTTTACCAGCAGGGCTTAAAAACCCTGCACTTTCAGAAAAATTGCCTGCAAAGGCCATTTTCTTAACTTTATCTCTTTTTTCACTTAATATTATTCTTCTATTCTCTTTTTTCATTTTATTTTATTCTTCTATTCTCTTTTTTCACTTTCTTTTATTCTTCCAGTTTGTGCTTGAGCATATCAAGGGCCACACTGAGCTGATTTAAACCCAGTTTCAGGGCAACAGTAATGATCTTGTTATTTGAAGTATGGCCGAACTCTCGTTTGATTGCAAATAAATCCATTATGCACTGCTGGTCCAGGACGAGCGGCCCGTCAAGCAGATCTTTTGAGGTAGGCTTTTTGCCTTTAATATCGATTTTCTTTGGCTCGGTTTTTGACCCGTTTTCCGATTTTGCAGCCCCTTCTCCAGCTTCAGGTCCTTCTGGCTTTTGCCCGTGGACGTATTCCATTTGCTGGAGACAGTGAGTCAGGCAAACGTTTTTTATAAATTCTTCAACTTCCATGCCGTTAAGGGCTGCATACTTTTTGATTTCCTCAAGCTGCTCCTCAGAAAAAGGAATGCATAGCAGATTTTCCTCGCATTCTTCGGTTATCCCAAACCCTCCTGTGTGTTCCGATGAATTGTACTTTTCATTTTCAGTTTATCTTTTTATCAGGTTTATCTTTTGAGCATTATTTTATTCAAGGTTGCTTTTGTCAGTCGTCTCCTGTTATCTTTTAGCCTGCTCTTTATCTTCAAGTTTTCCTTTTAGATTTTAGCTGCCAGAAAACTTCTTCTTATCGAGTAAAATTTTTTATTATGTGAAAGTCATTTACAATTACATGAAAAAAATTATTTCCGACACTGTGGCCGCAGATACGATCCCCCTTAAACTCGTAGTCTATCTTGGGCTTCTGGCTGCAGTAGTCCTCCTTCTGGCCCAGGCCTGGAATATAGCCTCTCCCGTCCTTCAGGAAGCGGAGATTAAAGCCCAGGCAGAAACTGCTTCCCTTTCCCTTCTCTCGATCCAGGGAGGATATGCCCGAAACCCTGCAGACAGGTACAGCCCTGAGGGGAGCATGTGCACCCTGATCTTTTCTCTCCCGCCGTCTGTCAGGTACATCAGTTTCGGAGTGGACCCCGACCAGGAATGTAATGGCAACCTGACCGATTCCGAGTGGGTTCCGGAAAACAACACCCTAATCTACCAGTACAAAAACGGGGTTAAAAAAAGAATGCTGCTTGAAGGAAAACCCATCCACTTTATAAAGGGCATACAGAATTCGGAAGGCATCTGGATTCCTGCCGAAAGCCAGGACAGCAGCCAGAAGGCTTCAGTGCTCGAAAGTACGGGCGTGGTAATAGAAGCCCCGGTTTCGGGCGAGTTCCGGTTTGAAATGGTTACCCTGGACGGCATAAAATATACAATGGCCAGATTCTGAAACAATGGCCTGGTTTTGAAATCAGGAGTCAGAAATCAGGAGTCAGAAATAAGTAATGCCCTTGCCGGGGCTCCGTCGCAACCCTCAACTTTAAGGGGCAGGCACAGGAAAAAATACATCCCTGTATCGACTGAGCTGAGGTCAAGACATTCCACGATGTTCACGTTATTTGAAAGAAGCATGTGATGAGCAGGCAGGCTTTCTGAGTAGAGGCTGTCCACGGAAAATTCATCAATTCCTACTGTTTTGAACCCGTTCCGGACAATCCAGGTTGCAGCAGTTGCATCGAGGTATGCAGATTCCTCAAATTCCTCTTTTCTATCGGGTTTCCCTGCCTGAAAGCCAGGAATTTCGGGATTTTGTTCATTCCGGAAAGAAGCCTTTGTTTTCAGGAGGAGGATAGAAACGCGTTCAGTAATTTTCTGGTCATTATAAGCCTTCTCAAGAATATTGTCTGTCAATGCCCCATTTCTTCGGGATAAATCCAGAACAACCGCCTTACCCATAAGGCTCTCAAGGTCCAGTTTATCAACTGAAAGTCCATCTTTCAGGATGTGAGACGGAGCGTCAACGTGCGTGCCGGTATGGCTCCCGAAACTCAATCTGGATACTGCACACCCGTCCTTTTCGAGAATACAGACCCTTTCAATTGAAGGCTCCGGGTCTCCTGGAAAAATCGGAGTGAGAGATGAAATAGGGACTGTAACATCTATGATATTTCCCTTAACTGGCATTTTTTCCGGGGCAAACATCTCTTTCCTACCTTGTCCTGACTTTTTTGGACTTTGTTCTGACTTCACTTCGACTTAATTCTCATATAATTTCATGTAAATAATTCTCATGACATTCAATGTAAATAATTCTCATGTCATTCCATGTAAATAATGGATCTGTTAGTACATTCATCTATGCATTTCATGCAAAGGTTACACTTTTCAGGATCGATTTTTGCAAGCTCGTTTTCTTCATAAATGGCCCCCAAAGGACAGACGTCCTTACACTTACCACACCTTTTGCAGCCAAAAACTACGACGTATCCATCCATCTCTGACATCAGTGAACCTTTGGTACCTTACAGATATATTAGTTTCTGATCCATTAATTTCTGAACCGGGCCCGAAAAAATTCCTTTTCATTTGGGAGATCTCATTCGGGGCAAGGGCCGGCATCCGGAAACAAGCCTTATATAGGACAAAAGAATATGCAGTCTCAGGTATGGAAAAGTTCACAGAAGATGAGACGGGCTCCTTTTGCAGTTATCTTTCAGAAGGCTGCAGGCTCTGCCAGCAGGGCGCCAAAATGGTGCTCTTTGTAACTGGCCTTTGCCCTAAAAGCTGTTTTTACTGCCCACTTTCCGATGAAAGGCGTGGAAAAGACCTGGTTTTTGCAAACGAAAGGCTTGTAAAAAGCGATGAGGATTTGTTGAAGGAAGCTGAGCTTATGGACGCCCTCGGGACAGGGATTACTGGTGGAGAGCCTCTACTTAAAGTGGAGAGAGTCCTGCACTACATCCGCCTGCTTAAGTCCTCTTTTGGAAAAGCTCATCATATTCATCTTTATACGTCTCTTGCTCCTGAGAGGGAAACCCTTGAAAAGTTAGCAGAAGCAGGCCTTGACGAAATCCGCTTCCATCCTCCACAGGCTGTCTGGGGAGAGCTCATGCACAGCCCCTATGCAGATACCCTGCGAAATGCAAAAGATCTGGGAATAGAAACCGGAATAGAAATTCCTTCCCTTGAAGGTGCAGAGAAAGTTGCGGCTTTTGCAGAGGAAATGGGAATTTTCCTCAACCTGAACGAACTGGAATTTTCTGATAATAACTCAAATGCCCTTCATGAAAATGGGTTTTCCCTGGAAACAGACATTTCCTGTGCTGCTGCCGGGTCCCATACTTATGCTAAAACTGCCTTTAGTACGTGCAAAAGAGTGCATTTCTGTTCTTCGACTTATAAGGATGCAGTCCAGCTGCGCAAAAGGTTTCAGAGGATTGCAAAAAACACAGCAAGAGAATTTGACGAGGTCACGGAAGAAGGCACTCTTATCTATGGGGTTATCAACGAAGGGGACCAAGAACTTGCAAAAGAGATCCTCAGGGAGATAGAAGTTCCTGACGAACTATATGAAGTAAAGGAAGGAAAAATTGAGATCGCCTGGTGGGTGCTTGAAGACCTTAAGGACGGACTCAAAGAAGAACTTGAACCCCTTGGAACAAAGCTTTTCATAATTGAAAGGCATCCTTTTGAAGACGGGCTGCTTGTAGAACTTATTCCTCTATGAGGGCGTCTGCCCGGACTTTAATCCAAATTCCTTTTAAAGAAAGCAGGACAAGATTTTTTCAGCGGATCGGCACATAGATAAAAATTTATAGAAGATTGACCTTATAGAAGATAGACCAATAGAGTTTAGAGAGCTACTAATCTTCTCTCTGGTTTGATTAGATATGGAAGATCCTAAATGCTCTCAGATCCGTTTCGTGTGAAAAAATAAGCCATAAATTTGGAAAAGGGGGGGGTCCTTATGCCATATCCGGTCGTACATGTTCTGTTTTTTTTGTTTTGCATCGGCGCGGTAGCCATATATGCTATAACAAAAGCGCTCTCTCGCGGAGAGCTCTCATTCAGAGACTCAAGGAAGCTACTATTGCTGATGTTTGTAGGTGGTTTATGCACTATGTTCCCGGATCTAATAGTTGTATATAATCTGCTCATAAACGGCACTTTACAACATTGCTGGGTTGGCCCGATCCCGACACATTCATTGCTGTTCAGTTCTACTGCAATTCTGTTCGGAGGGATTGTCGGATATGCTGCATACAGGGAGCTCAATAAAGCGGTATACATGGCAATTTTTGCAGAATCTGCTTTCCTCACGCACCTGCTGTTAGATGATATAGCTGAAGCATACTGTCCTTATCTCTATCCGCTTTACAATAAACCTACCAGTGTATTCTTACTAATGAATGCAGAATTCACAGGGGCCGGTTTATTTAATTATCTGACAGCATCTTTTGTATCTGTTTTCTTTATATTCATTGTAATATTAATGGCACTGTTTGCTTTGAGTCGATTTGGGTTTGAATTCAGTTACAGAGCGGAAAAATGATTCGAGATCGGGTTGAAAGATTAAACAAAATACATTGGGAAAAAATAAAAAGTAGTGGATTAAAATAATCAGAGATCAATACTCAGAAATACAATAAGTAATGAAGATAAAAAAGTAAAAGGGATTAAGGCCCTGTAAATCAGGTTTTGAGATCCCCTACGCCATCAAGCTTTTTAACGACTCGAGCCGGATAACCCAGAGCAAGACTGTTTGGAGAGATATCACGGGTAACCACAGATCCAATACCAATTATCGAGTTATCTCCTATCTCGACTCCCTGGGTGATTATACATCCAGGATTTACAGAAACTCCACTTCCGATTTTTATGGGATCTATAGTCCTCGGATATGCCTGTCTTGTGGTCAGGCTACCTCTGGAATGAGCTGAGAGGATGCAACGGTCTCCTATTTCAGAGTAATCTCCCACTGTGATCATTTCAGGGTGAAGCCTGTCAAAGACCACATCATAGCCGACATATACGTTTTTTCCGAGATTCACGCCTCGCATTTTATGAAATTTCGCTCTCCATGAAGGAATCGGAAACCACGAAGCAACACGTTCCAGAACCCAGTTCTTAAAGTACTTCATTCCAAAGACGAGTTTATTGCTATGGTAATGATCAGCTACTTCATTAAAAGTTACTTTATCTCTGTTAGATATCACGGTAGTCATGGTGATGCCCCCCATTTTGCGGTGAAAAACACCTGGCACTTACTTTCCATTAATCTTCCACCGATAAATATATTTCCTATAGTCAGTCTTGAACTACATTAATTGAAGTTTGAACCATATTAATTGAAATTTTAGAGCATACAATTTTGAAAGAAGTTATATTATGATTATCTTATCATGTGATGACCTTATCATGTGATGACCTTATCATGTGATGACCTTATCATGTGATGATCTTATCATATGATGATCTTATCAGGTTTTACTTCGGGTTACAATTTTAAGGAGTAAAGACTTTTTTATTTCTACTGCATCATTCGGACACAGTTCGCGACAGCAGTAGCACTGGATACATTTTTGCTGGTTAATTTTTAGTGTTCTGCCCACTTCCTCAATTGCATGCGCTGAACAATTCATAACGCAGGCTTTGCAAAGCGCACAATTTGACGTGTTGATAAAAGGCTTTACAGTTAATTGCTTTCGAAGAATTCCAATAAGAAAAGACGGCATGTAAGCAGTAATTCCACCTTCCGACCTTTTAAACCTGAGACTTACCTCCTGCAGAGGCACTCCTGCAACTTCCGGATGCCTGGTGCCGAACCCTCTTGAGAGCGCAGCTTTGTTTGTAGGAACTTTTAAAGGATCGATTCCTATAAGCTCAGAGGCTACGATATCCAGGGATACACAGTCATAACTTGCCATGACCACGCCTGCAAGTACAGGTGTGCCATTCGAAGGTCCATTCCCTTCCATTCCGAAAACGCCGTCCATAACTGCAAGATGAGGCTTGGCGATAGAGTAGATATCGACAACAGCATGTCCAAAACGGTCACGATCTTCCAGGGCATGTGCCTGCTTTCTTATTTTCTGAGGCACTGCCCCAAAGAAGTTTTTGACAGCCCCCGTATAGAGTGTCAGTTCATGCGTCTTGAGTTTTGGAAGTGAGATTACCACATCAGCCTCAAGGACTGCTTTTGCGACGTACAGGCGTGGGAAATGCCTGGCGTTGGGAACAGAGACCTCGGTGTAACCTGAGGTCTCAAAATTGATAAGCTCTGCGCCGACAGCGGATGCGGCACCTTCAATTCCCGATGCACGAAAAGCCTCCGTTGTCGTGGTAGAACCCGGTTTCGCAATCCCTGACCCGTCCCCTATAACAGGAATACCTCCTGCTTCCAAGACCAGTTCACACATTGCAGAGACTATTGCAGGATGAGTGGTGACGGCATCCTCCGGAGGCCGGATCGCAAGTACATTGGGTTTAAGAAGCACGCGATTACCCGGAGATATAACGCTCTCAAGCCCGCCTATCAGGTTGAGTGCCTCCTTAATTGCACCTTTTACACCCGAATAGTCGGAACAGCGTACAATGGAAACTCTGGTGTTCATAAAACCTCAGCAGGAAACCCCTGAGTCTTTAGCTCAGAGGTAGTTGACGCTTATCCTTCAGAATTGCTGATTGAGTTAACGTTGACTTCGAATGTTGATTTTGTTGACCATTAAGAGGAAAAATCCTCAAATGGCTTTTCTGGCAGGCACCACATTTAATGAAGCATTTGCTCCATGTGACTTATATGCCCGGATAACAGATTGGAGGAGCAGCCCGTGTATACTCTGTGCTATCTCTTACTCTGTCAACGTGCCTCCAGGCTTTTTCTATAGTATCTCTGGGCAGACCAGTGTTCTTTTCAGTGAACTCTAAAGGCAGCTTATGTTCCTGAGCATACAGGAGCTGATCCAGGATGTGTATGGGCATACGCCAGTAGAACTCCTCATCAGTCGTATAATGGCTCCATGTGTCGGCACTTGGCGGGCGCTTTATAATTTCCTCATTTACCCTGAGGTGTTTTGCCAGAGCATAGATCTGAGTCTTATAGCAGTCTGCAAAAGGTTCGAGATCTACACCTCCATCTCCATATTTTACAAACTGGCCAAGGACAAGTTCGGTCTTGTTGGTTGTGCCGCAAACAGCGTAATTCATCTTTTCGGCATACATATACTGGACTATCATTCTGGACCGCTGCTTAACATTCTGCAGTCCTATCAATTCCAGATAATCGTTTGCTTTCAACCTGTGCCTGGCAACCGTTTCCCCGTCTTTTATCAGCCTGATATGAGGAACATTCAACAATCCCTGATTAAGGAAATCAGGCAGCACAAGTGAGGTGTTATGTATTTCGGGGTCGTATTCCGGACAGGTCCTTTTTATAATCTGTTCCTTTTTGTTATAGATGCCAAGAGACTCAATGATTGGAGAAATCGGGACCTCCTCATATGAAACTCCCAGGCTTTCACAGATTTCTGCTCCCAGGGTTTTGCTTGAAGGAGCAGATTCTTTTTCAGGGAGGAGAAGGCCGTATACGTTTTCCTTGCCGAACTCCTGTACGCAAAGCGTAAGGGCTACAGCTGAATCAATACCCCCTGAAACCCCCAAAACCACTCCTTTTTTCTTAAAAGCCGTGATCTGACCTCTAATAAAACCCCTGAGTATTTCAGCAAGCTTATCAGCATCTCTGTTCAATTCATCCATAATCTGCGTATTACTGCTGTCCGTTAACCGCCCGGTATTATTTTTTGATAACTGCGCGATATTACCCTCTGTAGTCTGCGCTACGCTACTCCCGGTTATCTGCATAGTATTACTCCCCTGATCGATTATTTGTTATGGTAGTTAGTTATACTTTTAAACTGTATGTAATAATATATTGAATCCCCGGATCATTTATTAAAATAACTGGGCATATAAAGAATAACTCTTTGCTGAAAGAATATCGGATTAAACTTTCAGCCGGCTCTTTTATGAGTGATTTATCTTTATTTCAAGTTTCTCTGCAGCTTCCTCTATCAGCGGCTGCGATAGTTCCTGGTGAAGTTTTTCCAGCCCTTCTTCCCTTGACATTTCCCCACTTCGGACAAGCCCTGCTATGTCAAAGGCATATGGATGGAAGCCGTACTTTTCGAGGTGATTATGGCATGCAAAAGAATTCAGCGTACAGTTAGTTGAATTACTGTCATTAAGGTCGGGAGCTTTCCACCCGAGCCCCATTACTGTTTCAATCACTTTGTCCTCACTATATTCCCACAGACAGAGCGGATGCAGAATGGATGGAGCAACTTCACCTATATTTTTAATGACCTCATTTTTAATGAGGAACTGCTCATCCCTGTCATCAACACCTATTTTTTGAAGCTGCTTTTCAAAAAGATTCCTTGACCATTGTATAAAATTAGCTGACAGATTTATTATAGGATTTGGTGACTGTCCTGCTGTAAAGGCAAATACAATAAAAGGAGCTTTCTGAACTATGGCCTGTTCCAGCAATTTCTGTTTGATGACGCTGATGCAGATATTGCATATGTCGCTTGCCCTGTATTTGGCAAACTTAGGGAACGCATCATAGGATTCGGCTGCCTTTCGGAAGAGCTCGTACAGGACCTCTGTTTCCATTGTCAGCTTAAAATAGTCACATCCTGTAATCTCACACATTTTCTTTGCATTTACTACGGCATAATCTGAAGTGAACCCATTATCAAACTGGACAGCAAGTACTTTCAGGAAAGGATAGTCTTTTTTGAGTTTGTAAAGTGTGTATGAAGAGTCTTTTCCACCTGAAAGTGCAAATATCACATCATAATTGCCCCTGCCGCTGTATTCTTTGAAGAGTTCTTCAATCCTGTTAAGGTACTGCTCCTTTTCCTGCGAAGAAAGAGGGACATAAGTCTCACAAAAATGGCAGAGCCCGCTTTCTTCGTTAATTTCTATGCCCGGAATATCCGAATTCAGAACACACTTTTTACATGCTAGCTTTGACATGCTGGTACTCCTCTATAATGGACCTGTTGGAGATTTTCCCGTTCTCGCTCAGCGGAAGATGGTCAATGAAGAGGATCTCCCTGGGGTACAGGTATCCCGGCAGGTTCTTCCTGCAAAAAGCAAAAATTTCGTCGACTTTAGTTTTCTGATTGGGTATGACCATGAGGCTGATTGCGTTGCCCATAAGCTCATGGGAAACAGGCACAACAAAAACGCTGGAAACCTCATTGTTCATCTCTATCTCTTTCTCGATTTCTCTCGGGTTAATCCGGTGGTCACCTATTTTGATGAGGTCATCCTTGCGACCAAGCAGCCTGAGGTATCCTCCCGGAAGTTTCTGCGCCAGGTCCCCTGTATGCATCCATCCATTGATGATCTTCTTTTCAGTTGCCGCCTCATCATTCAGATAACCCAGCAGGATATTATCTCCCCTGACAACAAGCTCGCCTGTGATATCAGGTCCCACTGGCCTGTTTTCAGAGTTGAAGACATCCAGGGTAACTCCTGGAATTGCCTTTCCTATCGTATCTATAAATTTGTCCACATCTTCTGATGGCAGGTAGGCAAGCCTTGCTGTGGCTTCGGTCTGGCCGTACATCGGCAGAATCTGCGTACCCGGACTTAACTCCCTGATACTCCGCACTATAACACTGTCCATGGCTCCGCCGGCAGATGCGGCGGTCCTGACATTCGCAAAGGCTTTTTTGAACCTTTCCGGGTATCTAAGAAGAATGCGATAGGTACTGGGCACTCCATAGAATATGGATACTCCGGATTCAATGAGGTTAAAAACCGGGTCTATGAAATTCATTGTTCCGGTGTGGATTGATCCTCCAGCCATCAGGTGGGAATTGATTATTGAATTCCCAAAGGCGTGGTGTGGAGAGATTACCAGGGCTGCTTTATCTTTTGGGGTTATGTTAAGAACCTCGATTATTGATCTGGAATTTGATACCAGGTTTTTATCGCTTAACATAACTCCTTTAGGAGTGCCTGTTGTGCCTGATGTATAGAGTACCAGCCTCAGTTCGGGATTGTTTCTCTCGAGGATCGTTCTTTTGCTGAGGGTCTCCACTGCAGTATCATCTGAAACAACGATCACAGTTCCAAAACGCTCAAAAAATCCATCTCCAAATCTTAAGTACTGTTTTTTCGTTGCAATTATGTTATTAATGCATGCAGCATCAAGAATTCGTTCAAGGCTTAACCCAGGCAATTCGATTGGCAGGGGTATTGCTATGTTGCCTGACCGGTATACTGCCATAAGTACCTTTATGTAGTGAATGCCGGACTCAGCCAGTATTGCAAATCTGCAGTGCTCAAAGTCATTCAGAGATGAGGCAATTATGCTTATATCCTCATCAAGACAGCTGTAAGAAATAGAATATTTACCCTCTTCAAGGGCAGTCTGGTGAGGAGTTTTTCTGGCGTGTTCAGTGATATAAGCATCAATTCTCATAACCATTCACTTCGCCAGTCTGGTTATCAGGTCAGTGATTCCCTGTAGAGAATCGAAATTCTCCGGAGTTAGCATATCTTCAGGAATTTCGATAGAATATGTTTCACAGATATAATCTATCAATTCGAGTAAACCGATAGAATCTATGATGCCGTTCTGGGTGAGAGAGTCACTGTCTCTAAGAACAGTTCCCCGCTCCATGAAAGAATTATCCTTCAAATAATCAAGTATGCCATTCTTTATCTGTTCCATACAATCTTACCCCTGTACTCAAATAAGATCATTAATCGCACGTAATACACACTTTGTCTATAGTAGTTGAAAGCCCCACAGGTAATTATGTAATACAACTATATAAATAATTTGAAACAATAGAGTGCTAAATAAATCATTGGAAAAAAAGAAATTCAAATGAGCTTAGATGTATCAGGTTATAGCACTCGATTCATACAGCTTTAAAAAAAATAATAAAATTATTCAAAGAAGTTAAAAAGGGTTATTCCTTGATCTATTATGCCTTTTTACCTGATTTTATCAAACATTCTTGCTTCAACCATAGTTAATTTTCTCAAGGCGACTTATATTAATAGTATGTGGATCCGAATCAGTAATGACAGAAAAGATGTATTTATTATCTAATAAATAGCTTAAATAACAGATATTATTGAAGTTCGGCTCTTTACTGAGAATGGAAAATATATTTTTATTAGAAAACTTACAATAAGCCTCTTTCATAGTCCATGTCCTCAAAATGTCGGCGTCACTTGCAGATTTTACGGTGCATGAAGATGTTGTTTGAAAGTATTTTAAAGTATTTTTTAGTGTTAGTGATCTTTTAATTTCGATATCAATACCAACCTCAACCTTTGATATTGCAAGAGTTAAAACATTTTCAGAGTAGGATATGCAGATGTGCAACTCTTTATGGTTGAGTATATGGACTTCTCCGCACTCGTCTTTATATGTAGAGATATCCAGGACAGAACTTTTGTTAAGGAGATGGAATAGAACATGTTTCAAAACCATTCTGGAGACAATATATCTTTTTTTGAAATATATTGTATGAAGTTTTTCAAGATATTCTCTTTCGGTGCTGTTGAGACATTCCATACTCAATGTGTCATAATTATCCAGATCAATAAGAAAGATAAGAACATCGTTTTGTTCCCATAAGTGGGGTATATTTTCCAGAGGAACGAAAGAGAGTGTCATCAAATTCTCAGTATACATGCAACTCACAGTATATTTACTACAATTGACTGTATATGAAAGCTTATATTCATAACTGGTGAAAAAGAGAACAGGACTTTATATTTTCATTCAGCCAAAAATCCGAAGTTCTATGGTGGTAATTCCCCCCAAAATCTCCAAAACCATGGAAATTTACTCTGTTTATAGATCATTTTTATCTTTATCCTTAATGCGTCAATCTTTACCCATCAATTTTTATTTGCTATATTTCCATCAACCTTAATTCATGGCCCTGCTCTGAAACGACGCGGGTATCATGGAAGAATGTTATGGCTCTTCGTCATTCCCTATGGATAAGATTATTTTCACTACAAGACCTCGTTGGTTTTTATGAGGATATCCACACAAAACAACGAAGAGCCGAATTTATTTTGAATAACAGAAGAAAGCCCCTGAAGGGAAGAAGAGAAGAACGAAAAAATACCTGATAAGTCAGGGCAAATTCTCTCCATATTCTCCAAACTCCGATGAATTTGCGGATATCACAAATTATATTTTTATTAAAAATTAATATTATTTTTTTTTTAAGATATATATGAATATGGCATAGAATATAATAATTGTTATAAAGAGGGAAGCTTTCAAAGAAAATGGCGTGGGAAGACCACCCACTTCCAAAGGAAAGAAAAAAACTCCCTGTAGTATATTTTGAAATTTAATAATGAAAATTAAATATATTTGAAAAATAGAATTTACGAGGGCCCCATACACCCAAAATAGATGAATAAAGTTAGGGAAAAAACACAAAAAAGAGAAAAGGATTAATAGTAATAAAAAAGACGTATGTGCGTAAACATTTCATAAGTGGGGTGGAATGTTACGGAGTGAGGTAAATAATGGACTATTTGGTCATTAAATAATCAATAGTTCAATAGGTGTGACCTTAAAAAATTTTTAAAATATTCTGGTAGATAGCTCTTGCTTTAAAAAATATAAAAAAATAAAAGTTCCAGAGGGCCTATCCACCCTGAATATAAGGATGCCGGTGTGTATACAGAAGAACTACCGACATTAAAAAGGTACACTGAATTTGAATACCTGTAAAAAGGCCACTTACAGACATACGGATACGATCCACGTCGGGGTATACAGATAAACATAGTATACGGAGTGGATACCATATTCGAACACTATCAACACATGCATGTGGAGTAGAGCATGTGGGGTGAATAAGTGTGTATAAGGGCTTAGTAAGAAGCGCGATAGTGGATACTGTCCACGTTTGCATAAGAAATAGATAGTGAAGAAAAATTAAACTCAAATAAGAAATGGGAGAGATATAAATGAGGAAAATATTTTCGGGGCTTCTTGTTTTTATGCTCTTACTATCATGCACCGTGTGCATGGCTGCTGCTGAGCAACAGAATTACGGCGATAATGGAGAAAAAGATAAAAAGCAAGTTGAGAGCGGAGACGATTCAGTAGGGGACTCAGATAAGGAAAAAGACAACGGATCAGATAAAGAAAAGGACAACGGATCAGATAAGGAAAAGGACAACGGATCAGATAAAGAAAAGGACAACGGATCAGATAAGGAAAAGGACAACGGATCAGATAAGGAAAAGGACAACGGATCAGATAAGGAAAAAGACAACGGATCAGATAAGGA
>NZ_JJQY01000053.1:0-47365 GCF_000979295.1 Methanosarcina sp. 1.H.T.1A.1
AGATGTGTATAAGAGACAGGTCCTGCTGCCTCTACAAGCTCGTTTCCGCCTATGCCGGCAAGGCTTCCTATGTCAAGGTTTACGAAACTGTTGGCAAAGGTCTCTTCAAGGAACTTCATGAACCCGGTATGGGTCAGTGCGCCGAAAACAAGGGCAAAGAGTGCCAGAATGGAAAGAGGAATGGTCATAATGGCAGGGGACTCGTGCCCGTGATAGTTGCTTCTCGGCTTCCCTGTAAAGGTCATGAAGATCAGCCTGAAGATGTAGAGGGATGTCAGGAAGGCAGCAGCAATTGAGAATATGTACGGGATCCAGTTGTTGCTGTGTTCTCCGAAGAGGTATGCAGCTTCAATAATTGCATCCTTTGAAATGAAGCCGCTTGTCCCTATTGAGGTCCCGGGGATACCGAAACCTGCCAGTGCAAGAGCTGCAATTGTCATGGTGGCAGCAGTAATTGGCATTACCTTTCCTACGCCTCCGAGTTCCCTCATATCCTGGGTGCCGACTGCATGGATTACACTGCCTGCACAGAGGAAAAGGAGAGCCTTAAAGAAAGCATGGTTGATCAGGTGGAAAAGGGATATACCAACTGCTTCAAGCCCTATTGCCGAACCGAGACCAAGACCCAGCATCATGTATCCGAGCTGGCTGATGGTTGAGAACGCAAGTACACGCTTGAGGTCGTTCATTACAATGCCCATTGTGCCTGCAAAGAGAGCGGTAAAGCCTCCAAAGTAAGCGACTACCATAAGGGAGTCAGGGGCTGCAATAAACATCGGGAAGGTCCTTGCGACCAGATAAACACCGGCAGTAACCATTGTTGCTGCATGGATGAGAGCTGAGACGGTTGTTGGGCCTTCCATTGCGTCAGGCAGCCACACATGGAGGGGAAACTGCCCGGACTTTCCTACTGCTCCTCCGAAGAAAAGCAGGGTGATAATAGTAAGGTGGCTTATTTCAAAGCCGAAAATGTTTGCCTGCAGAGCCGAAAGCTGGGGGATATAACTGAAGATTTCATCAAAACGAAGCAGGTAAACTCCGTCCTGGAACCCGCCTGCAACCTTAAGAAGATCGGAAGTGAGCACGATTATTCCAGTAAGGAACATTACGTCTCCGATCCTGGTTGTAAGGAAAGCTTTCTTGGCTGCGGCTGCAGCTGAGGGTTTTTCGAACCAGAAACCGATCAGGAGATAAGAACAAAGCCCGACAAGTTCCCAGGAAACAAAGAGCTGCACAATGTTGTCCGAGAGGATCAGGGAAAGCATTGCCGCGGTGAAAAGTGCGGTTTCTGCAAAATACCTGGCCTTTCCGGCATCATGGGACATGTAGCTAACTGCGTAAATATGGATCAGCAGGCTCACGAAGGTGACCATTGACAGCATGACTGCAGCCAGGGGGTCAATTAACACTCCGAGATTGAGCACTGCAAACCAGGAATAGGACTGGTTTACGACCTCTTCGGGGTTTGCCAGCAGCCCGAGGGTAATCGCAAAAGAGATTACGAAGGAGGCAGCAATGGCAAGGATGGGAACGATTGCCCCTCCGGATGGCATTTTCTTGCCAAAGAAGAAGGTGATCGCAAAAGCCAGTGCCGGAAGCAGGGGGATCAAAAATGCAAATTCTTCCAGAGCCGTTTTTACCACCTCAGGATGTTAAGCTCATCAAGATTAATTTTTTCGTGCATTCTGTAGATTGCCATGAAAATCGCAAACCCGACTGCTGCTTCAGCAGCTGCAAGGGCAATCGAGAATATGGCAAAGACCTGCCCGTTAAGGGTATCCGTATAGCTTGAAAAAGCCACAAGGTTCAGGTTTGCGGAGTTCAGCATGAGCTCTATACACATGATCATCCTGATACCGCTTTTGTGTGTCATCACGCCATAAAGCCCGATTGAAAAGAGCAGGGCTGCCAGGCCTAGATAAAATGTTAATGGAATAGCAGTCATCTGTTGCCCTCCCCTTTTGCCATGTAGATTGCTCCTATAAGGGATGCGAGCAGGACAATTGACAGGACCTCGAAAGGCACTACATACTGGGTAAAGATCAACATACCTATGCCCTCGATATTGCTCGGGTCAGCCGGATTCTCAGGGAGTTCCGAAACCGTATTCCAGGAAGTCCCAAAAACTCCTGTAACAACAACAGCAACAAAGAGCAGGACTACGAGAAGAGCCGGGAGTCTGTTAATTCGCACCGGACCCACCTCCCAGTTCGCGCTTTGTAAGCATAACTGCAAAGAGGATCAGCACTCCGATTGCTCCGATATAGACCAGCACCTGGACAACTCCCAGGAACTGAGCGTTTAAGAGGATATAACACGCTGCAATGCCGAACATGCACATGATCAGGGAAAGCCCGGCTCTTACAACGTCCTTTGCAATAACAACAAAGATTGCAAAGAAGACTGTGACAACCGCAAGAAGCCCGAAGACAGCCATTTCCAGAGCTGCTCCGATAGTTTCAATTCCGATCATTTTTCATCACCTTCATCGATATCTACTTCCCTTGCGAGTTTGTCAGGAGTCATGAGCAGGTCTTTATGAGTCCATTTCACCATGCCTTTGGCGTATTCTTTCCCGCTGGAAAGAGCACCTTTGGGACACTGGTCAATGCAGAGCCCGCAGAAGAGGCAGTGGCCTATGTCGATTTCAGGGAACCACCTCTGTTTGCCGCTGCCAGGGGCAACCGGGGCTTTAATGATCTTAATCGCGCTGTTAGGGCAGGTGTTGGCACAGATTCCACAGCCAATACATTTGCTTTTATCGAGGATCTGAAGCCCTCTGAACCTGTCGGAGAGCGGAGTTTCCACTTCCGGGCACAGCCTGGTTACGCGTTCTTTAGGGATGTTTTTAAGCGCATATCTGATGTTTTTAAGAACCATACTCTTAAGCCCCCAGATATAGTCCAAGGCCCACTGCCCAGACAAGGTTCAAAAGGGACAGAGGGAGGAGTTTCTTCCAGCTAAGGTCTACTACCTGATCGATCCTGTACCTTGGGACAGCCCATCTCATTCCGATGATCGTCATCAGCACAAGCACGGTTTTAAGAAGCAGGAAACCTGTGGGGACAATAAAACCAAGCACCGGGCTGTTTGAAACAAAAGCCGGCACGTTCCAGCCGCCAAGGAAGAGGAGTGCAACAAGGAAGGAACCGAGGATCATGTGGATATACTCGGCAAAGAAACCGAGACCGAAACGCATTCCACTGTATTCGGTAATCCATCCTGCGACCAGTTCTTCTTCAGACTCGTTCTGGTCGAAAGGAAGCCTCCCCATATCAGCCATAAGTGCAATAAAGAAAACAATGAATCCGATCGGCTGCAGGAAGATATTCCAGAGAAGCCCCTGGGCGCTGGCAATTTCCACTATGTTCAGGGAACCTGTCATTATACCAACACTGACAACAGTGATCCCAAGGGGCACTTCATACCCGACCATCCGGGCAAAGTTCCTGAAAGCTCCGAGAAGGGAATACTTGTTGTTAGAACCATAGGCAATCATGAAGATCCCGAAAATGGTAAGCGCAGACATTGCCTCAATATAAAGAATACTGATATCCATCTCGGTTACAGCCAGAGGGTACTCGACCCCGTTGATGAAGACTGCACCTACCGGGATTGCGACAAGCATCAGGAAAACCGAGCTCATCATGAAGATCGTGGCGTTGTCAAAGAGCATGCGGTCAGCATTCTTCGGCCTCAGGTCTTCTTTAGTAAAGAGCTTAATAGCGTCAGCCACCAGCTGCAGGAGCCCGAACTTACCTACTCTTGAAGGCCCGTACCTGAACTGGATGTCGGCTGAGAGTTTACGCTCAATCCAGACAGCACCCATTGCTCCAAGGAAGATGGCTCCCACAAGAGACAGGCCCACAAGCCCGCGGATCCAGGGGATAAAGGGAATTATTAATTCAGGGATTTCTATCATTACAATCACCTGTCCGCTTCACTGGTGCAGCCGTCCATACTGCCTGAAATCGCTGCAACGTCTGCAACTGTTGTGCCCTTGATCAATGGAGGCAGAGCCTGAAGGGTCGGGAAGTAAGGTCCTCTGACTTTTACCCTGTATGGCTTGTCTGTGCCGTCGGAGATCATGTACATGCCCATCTCGCCTCTTGGGTCTTCGACTCTGTGGAACACCTCACCTGCAGGAACTCTCATTACAGGAGTCCTTCTGCCGTAAGGGGTCCCTTCAGGGAATAGAGGGCCATTGGGGATCTGGTCAAGGCACTGTTCAAGGATGTAGATACTTTCCCGCATTTCGTTAAGCCTGACCTGCACCCTTGCAAAACAGTCGCCTGCAGTTTCCGTGCAGACCTTGAAGTCGAGGTCTTTATACACAAGGTAGGGTTCATTCTTCCGGATATCGAAAGGAACACCCGTTGCCCGCAGAGCAGGCCCGGAAACCCCGAAGCTCTTTGCAACGTCTGCAGTCAGGACTCCGACTCCTATGGTCCTTTCCCTGTAAATTCTGTCCGAGTAGAACATTCCCTCGTAATCTTCAATAACTTTCTTGAGGTTGTTCAGGATCGGGAGAGCTTTTTCTTTGAACCCGGCTGGCAGGTCGTCGCGTACCCCTCCGAATTTAAGGTAGCTGTGAGTGACCCTTGCCCCGGTGACCATATCAATAAGGCCTACAACTTCTTCCCTTTCCTTAATCGTATACATGAACATGGACACGAAGCCGATGAACTCCCCGAACTCTCCCAGACCAAGCAGGTGACTCTGGAGCCTGGAGAGTTCTTCTAAAATAACCCTTATATACTGTGCTCTCTCCGGCGGTTCGATGCCTAACAGCTTTTCGGCGCAGCCCACAAAACATTCTTCGTTTGTCAGGGCTACAAGGTAACAGATCCTGTCAACTATCGTGATTCCCTGAAGGTAGGTCTTGTTCTCCAGGATTTTTTCAATGCCTTTGTGAATATAACCCAGTTCCACTTCAGCATCCATCACAGTTTCCCCTTTCAACCTCAGGTTTAACCTGAAAGGTCCGGGCTGCATGGGATGCTGGGGGCCCAGGTGTACGATCATTTCATTTGGTTCAAGCATTTCTTCCATTTTTCACCCCTCACACCAGGTTTCTTGCGGTCTTATTCGGGAAACCCTCGTAGTCTTTTCGAAGAGGCCACTCACCCAGCATATCTTCGGGGAGCACAAGAGGCTTCAGATTAGGGTGGTTTTTAAACATAATCCCGAAAAGTTCGTAGGTCTCTCTCTCATACCAGTTTGCATTCCAGTATACCGGTACAATAGACTCGATTTCCGGAGTATTCCTGGGCAGCCTCGCTTTCAGCATCAGAACTACAGGATGGTCATATGAAGCTATATGATACACCGCTTCCAGCTCGTTCCTCGGAGGGTAATCCACTCCGCAAACGGAACAGAGGTGGTCGAACTGAAGGGAGTCCTTAAGGTACTGGCAGACTTCTTTTGCTTTCTCCTTATTCACATATGCCCGGATACGGATCGGAGATTCGATCCCGGCTTCGGAAATTGCCTCCGGAAATTTGCCGGTTAATGATTCTATGATTGTTCTGGCATCCATTGTATTCCCTCAAATAAGCCTGAAATCTCCTCAGTATTCCGTTCCCAGGTCTTTTTTGGCTGTTATCTTTTCCTGCAGTTCCACAAATCCCTGGATCAGGGCTTCGGGTCTGGGAGGACATCCGGGAATGAAGACATCGATAGGAAAGAGCTCATCGATATTCTGCACCGTGCTGTAGGACTCATAAAAGGGACCGCCGCTGATCGAACAGTCTCCCATGCAGAGAACCCATTTAGGAGCAGGCATCTGTTCCCAGAGCCTCTTCAGGGCCGGCAGATATTTTTTTGTCACATAACCACTGATGATCATGACATCTGCATGCCTTGGGGAGTTCCGGGGAATGATCCCGAAGCGGTCAGTATCATAGTGGGCACAGCCCGTAGCGATCATTTCCACACCACAGCAGCCCATTGGCTGGGTCATGAACCAGAGCGAGTTTTTCCGCCCCCAGTTGATAAGATCCTGAGCCTTGGTTTTCTTAAGGAATTTGTGGATTGCACTGGTGGTTGTTGTGATAACGCCGGGGATTTCTTCCGGAGTTTCTTTTGAGTAATTCGTTTTTTTCTCCTTCACTTCACCCATGTAAGGGCCTCCTTCTTCCAGAGATAAACGTATCCGAAGAGCAGTATGAAGATAAATGCAAACATCTCAACTACTGCAATTGAGGTAATCCCATGCCCCTTATAGACTGTAGCCCATGGGTAAAGGAAAAGGACCTCAATATCAAAGAGAACAAAAGCAATCGCATAGAGATAATACTCGACATTGAACTGGATCCTGGCAGTTCCTATAGGAACGGAACCTGATTCGTATGTCGTGTATTTGCTGGCTGCCTTGCTCCTCGGACTCAGTTGCTTTACGATAAACATTGTCATGGGCGGCATGACCAGTCCCACGGCAAGAAATATTGCAACCGGTATATAGCTATCAATTATTCCAGACATTGTATCACCTATCAAAGTGCAGCAATCTGAAACTGCAGTTCCGCATGATCATAATTTTATATTTATAAAGATGAGCGGACAAAAAAACTGTATCCGGATTCCCAGGTTATTTAGAAAAACCATAATGATCCGAATACAGGTCCTGTAGGGAATGCCCGTATCCGGGTACCCCCTCTTCCGAATAGGGCCCTTTGAATACAGACACCTGACTGCCGGGCTCTGAAAAATTTATTTTTTCCTTGCCCTATTTTAGGTAATAAATTACCGAAAGTCAGGGGAAACCCTTCTTCCGGTGGCATGGATTCAATTGCCGTGAAAGTAGTATTATTAATAATTAAGATTCCAGGTAGCTATGCTAGTTCTGCAAATGAATCAGGGGTTATTTATAGCTATTTGCTAGATAATTAATATTATATAAATATTAAGTCTAAATAATTAAAACTCTGTTTTTAAAATATACATATGTTGAAATAAATCTGAGGAAAAGCCTTGACCTGCTGACGAAATTATATATACAACATAAATATGTTATTATCTTTGAACCGCCACAAAATTTTGTGAATAATTTAATATAATGACAACATTTTCTCCGGAAATGGCAAGGAATTATATATATCAGCTAATTATTTTAGTTTCCATTAAAAATCCTCTGAATATAGTATAAATAATAATGATAAATCCCGAGGATAAAAGGCTCTTGAGGCAACCTTTAAAATAAAAATAATAAGGAACTGAAAGTGCTGAAAATTTCCTGCTTAAGTGCGGGAGAGACGGCACTCAATTTCCTTCAAATATGCAGGTCAAGGGCATCAGATAGAAAAGAGTGATCAAAAGATTTGATTGTCGTCAAAAAAAATACAACACTTGTCAAAAAAATACTAGACCGGTCAGAAAAAACAATAACTATCATACCATGTGGCATATCAGAAAGGTCATAGTAGCTATATGCAATGGTGTACTGTCATGTGCGTTTACTATTCCCCGGGGATGTATCCATTAAAAGGCAGTACAACAGTTGCTCACATCCCTTTGTGCTATACTTCAGTACAATCCCTTAGTAATTAATATATGTACACTTGTACCTGCCTGAACTCAAAATAATCTAATATTGATGAGGAAAACGGGTCTTCTTGACCATTTGACAGCGTTCTTTGAAGCCATATTATGTTCTGAAAGGGATAAATCCATAGTGTGCTACCGATTACATATTACAACAAGCACATTATCATAAGGGAAGCCCGCTTTCCATTGACCCTGAGAAACTAATATGAGCAAAACGCTATACCAACACATTATAATAAGTCTTTTCACGATAGAAAAGCTGGTGGATCGCATGAAGATAAACGATAATTGTGTAGGATGCGGCCAGTGCGCTTCTTTTTGCAAAAAAGGAGCAATAGAAGTAAGGGGAAGAGCACGAGCTACCGATGCCTGCGTAGAATGTGGGATGTGCATCCCCTACTGCCCTGTAAAAGCCATCGAGGTACCGGCATGAAAACGATTGTAATCGGTGCAGGCCTTGGAGGGCTCTTAAGCGCTGCCAGGCTCTCTAAAGCAGGGCATGAGGTTGAAGTTTTTGAAAGGCTTCCTATTACAGGAGGCAGGTTTACCAATCTTAATTATAAAGGGTTCCAGCTCTCAAGCGGAGCTTTCCATATGCTTCCGCACGGACCAGGGGGCCCACTTGCCCGGCTTCTCGGGGAGATCGGAGCTGAAGTGAGGGTAGTGCGGTCAGAACAGACCACTATACGCGTTCCTCTGAACCAGGGAAAACCCGATTATGCAGAAGGCTTCAAGGACATCTCTTTTATCGAATTTCCATCACTACTTTCGCATAAGGACCGCCTGAAAATTGCTTTTTTGATCGTGAGCACAAGGAAAAATCGCCCTTCAGGAGTCACTCTTGAGGCCTGGATAAAAACTCAGGTTAAGGGCGAATGGCTGGTAAGGTTTGCCGACTCTTTCTGTGGCTGGGCACTGAGCCTGAAAAGCAATGAGGTCCCTGTAGAGGAGATTTTTGAGATAATTGAAAATATGTACCGGTTCGGAGGTACAGGCATCCCGGCAGGAGGGTGTAAAGGAATTATTGACGCCCTTGAAGCCGTGATTCTGGAAAATGGTGGGAAAATATATACCGAGCAGGAAGTTTCAAAAATCCTGGTTGAAAAAGGAAAAGCTGCAGGGGTGATTTCTGAAAGCAAGAAACATGAAGCTGACCTTGTTATCAGTAATCTGGGGCATGCTGCAACCGCTTTGCTCTGCAGCGAAGCCCTCTCAGGAGAAGTGAATGCAGGTTACCTTAAAATGCTTGAGACCATTCAGCCATCTGCAGGCATAAAGATTTGCCTTGCCGCGGATGAGCCTCTGGTCGGGCACTCCGGAGTCCTGCTAACCCCCTATACAAGGCGTATAAATGGGGTCAATGAGGTTACTCAGGCTGACCCGAACCTGGCACCTCCGGGGAAGCATCTTACTATGTGTCATCAGTATGTAGCCCCTGAGAACGTAAAGAACCTCGACTCCGAAATAGAGATGGGACTTGCGGACCTCAAAGAACTTTTTCCCGGCAAAAAATACGAAGTTCTTCTTATCCAGTCCTACCATGACAGCTGGCCCGTAAACAGGGCAGCCTCAGGTACGGACCCTGGCAATGAGACCCCGATTCCCGGGCTCTACGTCGTAGGGGACGGAGCCAAGGGAAAAGGAGGCATAGAAGTCGAAGGAGTAGCCCTCGGTGTGGCTGCAACCATGAAAAAAATCCTCGGCTAAACCCAGAGAAAAAAAACAAAACTCAGCAGGTGTTTTACCATTCCACCGGAAAACCCTCCTTTCGTAACCTACTCTAAAAACGTATTCATCCCAGTAACCAACATCTGCAGGAACCACTGCGGCTACTGCGGCTTTAAGCGGGAACCCGGACAACCCGGCGCCCGGCTGATGAAGCCTGAAGAGGTAGTCCCGATTCTTGAAAAAGGAGCAAAGGCAGGGTGCACTGAAGCCCTCTTCACCTTTGGGGAGTATGCAGAAGAGGTACCTGGGTACAGGGAATGGCTTGAAGAGCTTGGATATTCTTCAACCCTGGAATACCTTGTTTTTCTTTGTGAAACCGCAATCGATATAGGGATTCTCCCTCACACGAACGCGGGGATTATGACACGTTCCGAACTGGAAGTCCTCAAGCCCTTAAATGCGAGCATGGGGCTGATGCTTGAGACTACGGCAATTCTGGAAGCCCATAAAGACTGCCCCGGAAAGGTTCCGGAACGCAGGCTTGAGACTATCCGGGAAGCCGGGAAGCTCAACATTCCCTATACAACCGGCCTCCTTGTAGGGATCGGAGAGAGCAGGGATGACAGAATAAAGTCTCTAGAAGCAATCACAAACCTTCAAAGGGAGTACGGGCACATTCAGGAAGTCATTATCCAGAACTTTTCCCCAAAAGCCGGGACACCCATGGAAAACTTCCCTGAACCTGCAGTGGAAGAGATGATGGATACCGTAGCCCTTGCCAGGCAGATCCTGCCGCGCGATGTGGCAGTACAGGTCGCCCCAAACCTCATTGATCCAAAAGCCCTGATAGTAAAAGGGGTAACGGACCTGGGAGGGATATCACCCCTGACCATTGACTGGATCAATCCTGAGGCCGAATGGCCGGATGTAAAAGACCTGCAGGAAAAGCTCGGGGCCATCCCGCTCAGAGAACGCCTCCCCATCTACCCGCAGTACGTGGAAAAAAGGTGGTACTCGGACAGGATCGGAGAGCTTATAGAGCGGCTCTCGGACGGGGAAGGTTACAGGAAGTTGCCCGAAAAAAGGCACGCGAAGGAGTCTGAAAAATGAACAGTAAAATTCCTGAAGACCTCATAGAACGCGCATACCAGGGGAAGAGCACAAAAGAAGATGCTCTCCTGCTCCTGGAAACACCCCCTTTTGAACTCTTCAAGTTTGCAGACGAACTTCGTTCTCTTGCAGTAGGGGACACAGTGACTTACGTCGTGAACAGGAACATAAATTTCACAAGCCGCTGTGTGGGGACCTGCGGATTTTGCGCATTCAGGACAAACGATGGCAAGGTCCTGAGCATCGAAGAAATTATGGAAAAGGTAAGAGAGGCAGAAAAGGCCAATGCCACTGAAGTCTGCATCCAGGGAGGACTGCTTCCCGACGTGGGCCTCGACTTCTACCAGGGGATTGCCGAAGCCATAAAAGCCGAATTTCCGGAAATGCATATTCATTCTTTTTCACCAATGGAAGTCTACCATGCCTCCCACATCAGCGGGATTACGGTAAGTGAAGCCTTAAGAAGGCTCAAAAGAAGCGGGCTTGACACCATGCCGGGCACTGCCGCCGAAATCCTCTCTGACAGGGTGAGGGAAATAATCTGCCCTTTGAAAATCAAGACAGGAGAATGGGTCGAAGTGGTCAGGCAGGCGCATGCTGCGGGAATTCCAACCACTGCAACCATGATGTACGGGCACGTGGAAACCCCGGAGGAAAGGATAGACCACATGTTGATCATAAGGGAAATCCAGAAAGAAACCGGAGGAATTACCGAATTTGTGCCCCTGCCTTTTATGCCTTACAACAACCCTGTAGGGGAGAAAATGATCAGGGAAGGCAAATATGCCACTCCGGGCCTGGAAGACCTGAAAATCTACGCAGTCTCACGAATTCTCTTTCACGGGCATGTGGACAATATCCAGGCAAGCTGGGTGAAACTCGGGAAAAAATTTGCCCAGTTTGCCCTCCACTGTGGAGTCAACGACCTTGGCGGAACCCTTATGGAAGAAAGTATCTCCAAATCCGCAGGGTCCTGCCACGGGGAAATGATCACGCCCGAAGAACTGGAGTGGATGATCCACGGAGCCGGCAGGGTCCCTAAAGAGAGGACTACCCTGTACAGGGAAGTGCATGAGCTGGCTTCCGGGAACTCCCGAAGGATGTCAAAGTGCGGAGCTTCCGAATAAACCAGATGCCCATTACCCTACTTCGGTAGTGGGGAACGATTATTTAATTCCCATTACAATAATAAAAAACTAATTAAATAAATAGCAGGGCTGGAGTTGACGCATTCCTTCCCCACCTACCTCCTTCGGAGTCGAGGAAGGGGTATCCTGCTTAAAAGAGATGAAATCTGAAAGGAACGATAGGGATGTACACGAAAAAACCGGCAACCCCTGAGGCTGTCATTGAGAGAGCACATCAGGGAAAATGCACTAAAGAAGACGCCCTTCTCCTGCTTGAAGGAAACCCATTTGAGCTTTTTGAGCTTGCAAATGAACTTCGAGCCAATGCGGTAGGCGACATTGTCAGTTATGTGGTAAACAGGAATATCTACATCACAAACAAATGTATCGGAAACTGCGGGTTCTGCGCCTACAGGACCGAGACAGGTTATATACTGAGTGTGGAAGAAATCCTGAAAAAAACAGAAGATGCAAGAGCAGCCGGAGCCGTGGAGATCTGCATCCAGGGAGGTTACACCCCGGAAGCTGATATGGAGTTCTACCTGGAAATTATAGAGTCCATAAAATCCAGTTTCCCTGATATCTGCGTCCACGCCCTATCCCCGATGGAAGTAAATTACGCAGCAGGAATTTCCGGCATGTCCGTAGAAGAAGCGATGCGTAAACTTAAAAAAAGCGGGCTCGACTCTCTTACCGGAACCTCGGCAGAGATTCTTTCCGACAGGGTAAGGAAAATTATCTGCCCTGGAAAAATCAATACCCAGCAATGGATCGATACGGTAACTGCGGCACACAGAGCAGGGATTTCCACCAATTCAACCATCATGTACGGACACGTGGAAACCCTGGAAGAGCGCCTTGACCATGTCTTTACCATCCGCAAAATCCAGCAGGAAACCGGCGGGTTTTCGGAACTCATCCCTATGTCTTTTTTGCCTTACAACAACCCTGTAGGGGAAAAGATGCTCGCATCCGGAAAGTTCTCAAGCACAGGGCTTGAAGACCTGCAACTCATTGCCATTTCTCGCGTGATCCTGCACACCCATATAAACAACATCCAGGCCACCTGGGTAAAGCTCGGGAAAAAACTTGCCCAGTTTGCCCTGCAGTGCGGTGCAAACGACCTTGGAGGCACACTTATGGAAGACCAGATCTCGACAGCATCCGGCGGCAACTACGGAGAATACGTGTCTCCTGCAGAGTTTGAATGGATGATAAAAGGTGCCGGAAGAATTCCCATGCAGAGGGACACCCTGTACCGGAAAGCAGAACCCAGGTTTCCTTACCGGGAAGGCGCGCTGCCTAATTGTGGAAGAGCTGGAATAGGCAGCAGGGAATAAGGAAAAAAGAATCCGGAAAAAAGTATCAGAAAAAAAGAATCAGGAAATAATAAAAAGAGTAATAGTTGCAGGAGTCCAGATGAGAGCCGTCATCCCCTATAAGAAAAGCGGGGCAAAATCCCGATTATCCCCTGTCCTGAGCCTGGAAGAAAGGGAAGAGTTTGTAGAACTTATGTTAAACCAGGTAATAGATTCTCTCAAGGAAGCCGGAATTGAAAAAATCGACGTTCTCAGCCCTTCGGCCTACGGACTTGAGGGCATGACAAAAGCGAGAGTTCTGCTGGACGAAAAAGACCTGAATGAAGCCCTTAACAGGTACCTCGAAGAGGCAGAAGAGCCCGTCCTGATTGTTATGGCTGACCTGCCTTTACTCTCCCCGGACCATATAAAAGGGATAACTTCAACTAAAAAGGATATATGCATCGTCCCCGGAAAAGGCGGAGGTACGAATGCCCTGTTTATAAAGAACCCTTCCAGATACAGGGTAAAGTATTACGGCTCGAGTTTTCTAACCCACTGTTCGATTGCAACCGATTCCGGGCAAAATTATGAAATATATGACTCCTTCCTTGCAGGCACGGATATCGATGAGCCCGAAGACCTGGTAGAACTCCTTATCCATGGGAAAGGAACTGCAAAAGACTACATTAACCGGAAATTCAAGTTAGAGGTCAGCCGGGGAAGGGTTGGACTGGTCCCTCTTTGAGCCCAATAAGTTAAATGGAAGGACATGGAAGAGTTTTACATCTGTTTCTAACTTTTATTCTTCCATGTTTTAATTTAGTTCTCCCATGTTTTCTCTTTCGTTCTTCCACGTTTTAATTTAGTTCTCCCATGTTTTCTCTTTCGTTCTTCCATGTTTTAATTTAGTTCTCCCATGTTTTCTCGTTCGTTCTTCCATGTTTTCCCTTCCATTGTTCATCTCTTCGCCCGGGATTTGTGAAGGAATTATTATATAAGATTGTATAATAGATCCAAAAATTTTAAATAGATAGTATTCACAGTGTGCTATGAATAAAAAACCAAAAAATTCATTGATATTATTGGTTTTTAATTCTTGAACAGATAAGCTCAAATTTGCCTGAATATAGCAAAATCCAGAAAGGCAGTTCACAAAATAGGTGAGCCTGTGAGATCTTTTACAGATGAAGAAAGAGAGATCATAAAACGAAAAATAATTGACAGAGGGAAGGACTGTTTTGCCAGATACGGGATTAAGAAAACAGGTATTGAGGACCTTACCGAGGGTTTGGGAATTGCAAAGAGTTCTTTTTATTCATTTTTTAACAGCAAAGAAGATCTCTTTCTGCAGATATTTAAGGAAGAGCAGGAAGCTTTAAAGGATAGCATACTTGAAAATTCCTTCCTGAAGTATAGGACGGAACCCGATAAAGCTATCAGGGCTTATCTCAGGCATGTGTTGCAGATAGTAGATAACCACCCGATCTGGAGAAAAATTTTCATTGAAAACGAGCACCTTGAACTGACAATTTCCCGGTTCTCCGAGGAAGAAATACAAAATATTCGTAGAGATAACGTGGCAATAATTCTGCCTTTTTTTGAAGAGTGGGCGAATAATGGGCTTCTTATCGATAAACCTGCCAGAATTCTTGCAGAAACTACTCAAGCGGTCCTTTTCCTTATACACTTCAAAAAAGAAATTATAGATGATGATTTCTCAGAAATTATGGACATCTTAATTGACCTGCTGGCAAACAACATTGTAAAAAAAGGAGATCGAGCTCCAGGCAGGAGTTTGAGGGAATAAAAGCCTCCGGTTAGAATATAAATAAATAAATAAATAAATAAACAAATAAATAAGCAAGTAAATAAAACTCTTCGTGCAAGGTCAAAAATAAAATTTATGGAGATAACTATAAATAATTTTATACTAAAGCGATCGCATCAAATGGTGCTTTCTGAACATAGTTTACATACTAAAAAGTGTGCAATGGGCAACATAATAAAAAAAACATAAAAAAGTAACTGAAAGAGAAGTATATTACTGAGCACGTCGGCACGGTAGCCAATAACTTTAAAGTAGATAAATACAATAATGTGGAAACTGATTCAAAAAATAAATTATATTTAAAGGATAAACCTGAATTTGAAAATTACCTTTCTCAAAAAGAAACTCAAGTAATAAAGAATAGACATTAAGAGCCGAAAAAAGATTAATTAACAGAATATAATTTTCGGAAGCATTGTAATCAAAAAAGAGATATTCAGGAATTCAGGAATTATATTAAAGTCATTAGTTTAAATGATGTAGAATTATATTGGCGAGCCTTTCTATTCACGCCATATATTTGCAAGAGACGACATCTGCTGGTTAAATATCATGATTTACCTTTAAAAGTTACAGGTGAGCTGGTGAGCATCAACATAAACAGATATAAATGTGGATACTGTGGGGCCTGTGTGGGAGTTTGCCCTAAGGGAGCACTCGAACTTGTAGAAACCTGGATTGAAGTAGATGAAAATATCTGTATCGTATGCGGGATATGTGATCGTATCTGTCCTGTGGGAGCAATCGAGGTAAAGAAATGAAGGCCACATATGATGTTCTGGTAATCGGAGCCGGTCCTGCAGGTTCCATTGCTGCAAAAACAGCAGCTGAAAAAGGGCTTGATGTACTGTTAATTGAAAAACGCCAGGAAATAGGTGATCCTGTACGCTGTGCCGAGGGTGTGAACAAAGAGTATCTTAAAAAACATGTGAAGATCGACAAGCGGTGGATCTGCGCTGACCTTAAAGGCTCCTGTATTCACTCCCCTGACGGTACCAGGATAGAGATGGCTGAGGAAATCTCCGGAGGAGAAGTCGGCTACGTACTTGAGAGAAAGGTCTTTGACCGCGCCCTTGCGGACCTGGCTGCAAAAGCCGGGGCTGAAGTCAGGGTAAAGACAAGAGCTACAGGGCTTATCATTGAAAACGACTTCGTAAAAGGAGCCAGACTCATGCATCTCGGGAAAGAGTATGAGGTGCGTGCCAAAATAGTAATAGGAGCTGACGGAGTCGAATCGAAGGTAGGCAGGTGGGCAGGGATTGACACAGCCCTGAAACCTGTAGATATTGAGACCTGTGCCCAGTACCTGATAGCAGGTGCAGACATAGACCAGGAATACTGCGAATTTTATGTAGGAAACGACATTGCACCCGGCGGCTATGTCTGGATCTTCCCTAAAGGGGAAGGCAAAGCCAACGTGGGAGTCGGACTTCTCGGGAGCAAGACAGGAAAATTCAAGCCCAGACCTGTCGATTACCTCAATAATTTTGTGGAGAAAAAGTTCCCCAATGCCAGTATCGTAGAAATGGTCTTCGGAGGAGTCCCGGTATCCGGCAGCATCGAGAAGACTTCAACTAACGGGTTGATGCTTATAGGAGACGCCGCACGCCAGTCAGACCCGATCACAGGTGGAGGGATCCTCAACGCCATGGACGCAGGTAAGATGGCTGGAGAAGCTGCTTACACAGCCATATCCGCAGGAGATGTCTCACTGGGAAAGCTTGAAGAGGTCTATGAGAAAAAGTGGAGAGCCACGATAGGGCACGATATCGATATGAGCCTTATCGTAAAGAACTGCTTTATCAACCTTAACGACGAGGACCTTGACTCTCTTGCCCATTCGTTAAAAGACGTAAAATTCGAGAGAATGAGCCTCCTTGACCTGCTACAGGCTCTCTTCAAAGCCAATAAAAAACTGCTCTGGGACCTTCGCGTGCTTTTCAAGGATGCAGCAAAAGAAGTGATAAAGAATAAAAATAATGCCTGAAAATCAGGCATTTTTTATTCTGCATTTTTTATTCTATTTTAGACTTTTTTCAGTGGATTTTTTCTACAAACATCGTTTTTTTAAAACTTTGCTTTTTCTAGGTTTATTAGATTTTTTTAAAAATTACTTGTTCCAGAACTCCGGCGTAAAGAGCACGATTACGGTGTATACTTCAAGCCTTCCAATCCACATGTTTGCTATCAGGATTAATTTCCCGAGAGGGGGGATCGGGTCAAAAGTGCCCATCGGTCCTACCACATTCAGGCCCGGACCGATGTTCCCGAGAGTGGCTATGGAAGCAGTAACTGAAGTTATGATATCCATACCCAGGACCGAGAGGATAAGGGCACTTGAGATAAAAATCAGGAGATAGATCACTACAAAGGAGAAAATAGAGTTTATAACCTCATCTGGTACGTTTTTATTGTTGAATTTTAAACTTCTTATGGCTCTCGGATGAAGGGACTTGAAAAGTTCCACTCTCCCGTGCCTGAGGAGCATGAGGATACGCACAACCTTTATGCCACCGCCTGTAGAGCCAGCACAACCGCCAATGAACATAACAAGGAGAAGAACCATCTTTCCCGATTCGGACCAGAGGTTAAAGTCCGTTGTGGCAAACCCGGTAGTTGTCATGATGGAAACTACCTGAAAGATCGAAAGCCTGAAAGAATCAAAAAGACCTGTACCAAGGTCGCGATAGAGAAGAAGAGTCAAAAGCCCGGTTGCTGCAAGGGTGAGGGCTGTATAGAAGCGGAATTCATCGTCTTTAAGAAGGAAGTCCTTGTCAACATAAATTGCCCTGTAATGAAGAGCAAAGTTTGCACCTGCGACGAACATGAAGAAAGTTATTATGAATTCGACCAGAGGGCTTCCAAAAGCTTCAACGCTCATCCCATAAGGCGAGAAACCTCCGCAAGCCATTGTGGTAAACGTATGAGTAACTGCATCGTATAGTGAAAGACCTGCAAGCAGGAGAGCAACAACCTGCACGAATGAAATTACAAAGTAGACCATCCACAGGATCTTTGCAGTTTCCCTTATTCTTGGTTTTAACTTATCTTCCGTTGGACCTGGGGCTTCAGCCCGGAAAAGCTGGCGACCGGCAACTCCGAGTTTTGGCAGGATAGCAATGAAGAGCACAATAATGCCCATACCGCCCAGCCACTGCATCATACACCGCCAGAAGAGGATGCCTTTAGGATGGCTTTCTATATCAGTAAGGATTGTCGAACCTGTGGTGGTAAAGGCCGACATGGATTCAAAAAGGGAATTGAGGGGAGAAATTCCGTCCAGCATGAAAGGAATTGCCCCGAAAACCGCAGCAGCAAGCCAGCCCAGAGCAACGATTGCAAAGCCTTCTTTGCGCATCCAGTCTTCATCGGTCTTGTAGGAAAGCAGGATTAAGCCGGTAAGGACGGTTATCACTATAGAAACAAGAAAAGGCGTCAGGCTTTCCCCGTAATAGTATGCTACTCCGAGAGGAACAACCATTAGCATCCCGAGAAGCCGGAGTAAACCGCCAAGCACATAAAAAACAATCTTAATATTCATGCATATCCTCTGTTTTTGCAGCTTATGACTCTTTTAATGTATTCATATTTATTGAACGAAGCGTAAAAACCCCAGGTTTAGCCTGTGGAATATAAGCAATAACTTCTACAATACTCGTTTCGTTATCTTTTTACTTGATATACATCGAAACCAATATAATACTAAGTACTGGTTACGAAAACCGGGTAGCCAATGCAATATCTGTTCACCTTCAGGCTCACCAGGTCATGGGAAATACACCATTTCTAGCTTGAAACTATATAAAGCCGAAACAAGCGACAGAGCGGGACATAGTAGGGCAGGAACTGCCCGAATTAACGCCTTTGGGGGCTCCGGAAGGTAGTCTATGAATTAGGAAACCCGTTAAATCCTTAGATTTAGCGGGAAGTTCACTGCTTACGAGAAAGAAGGGAGAAAGCTCCTATGCTTTAGCCAGGAGTAGTTCACCGAAACAACTTCTCAACATGCGGGACAGCGGAAGAAAGAGCAAAAACGATGACTCTATCCCCTTCCCGGATGATAAACTCCCCTTTGGGGATAACGACATCATCATTGTGGACCACCATGGTGATGATTGCACCTTTAGGAAACTTGACCTTGTTGAGCGGTTTTCCGACGATTTTTGACTGCCCTGATGCCGTATATTCGATAATTTCGGCTTTTTCTCCCTCAAGAGTTGCAAGAGCTTCTATGCCTTTTCCCATAGTAAGTTTGAGGACTTCGTTTACGGTTGCTGCTCTTGGGCTTACTGCAATGTCGATTCCCACCATCTCGAAAAGAGGCACATAGTCCGAGCGGTCAGCTCTTGCAATCACTTTTTTGGCGCCCATTTGCTTTGCAAGCAGGGCACATAGAAGGTTCTTTTCGTCGCTGTCCGTAACTGCAATAACAACATCCATGTCCTCGATACTTTCTTCCCTGAGAAGGCTGACATCAGTGCCGTCCCCATTGAGTATAAGAGCATTTTCCAGCACCTCGGCCACTTCTATGCAGCGGCTTTTCCGGTACTCAATAACCTTGAGATCCGCGTTTTCATCCTTATCGATAATCTTGGCAAGGTAGAAACCCACAATTCCGCAGCCAATAAGGAGAATTCTGTTTCTGTGGGGCACTTCGTTCCCGAAAACGCTCTCGAGATCTTCCATGGCTCTGGGCTTGCCAATGATCACCATGTGATCGTTTTTTTTGATTATATCGTCCCCACGAGGGATGATTATTTCGTTTTCCCGGAAAATCGCACTGACAATGCAGCAGTCTTCAAGCTTGAGGTCCTGCATATACTTTCCTACATACCTGTTGTCAGGACGGATGGCAAATTCCATCATCTGAACTTTGCCTCCGGCAAACATTTCCGCATCTATTGCAGAAGGGTTTGAAAGCACCTCGGCAACCTCTGAGGCGAGCGCGAGTTCAGGACAGATCATAACGTCCACGCCTACCTGAGCTCTGGAAGTAACAGGTACATCTATGTAGTCAGGGTTACTAACCCTGGCAATAGTCTTTGTTTCTCTCCAGCCTGCATGGGATTTAAGGATCAGCTTTGCGGTCATACAGGCGACGATATTAACTTCATCGACCCCGGTAACAGCAACGAGAATATCCGCATCAGGAAGAATACTTGCAAGAACATCGGCGTTTGCGCCGTTCCCTTCCACGACCTGAACATCCAGCTCATCCGCCCGTCTCAGGGCGTCCTCATCGTTCTCGATAACAACCACATCGTGTGTGAGGGAAAGAAACTTTGCGATATGATATCCAACTTCACCTGCGCCGATTACCACTGCTTTCATAAGATTCCCTCGAAGAAAAGACTGTTTGCAAATAGATTATCCTGCTTGCTTAAGTAGTCTTTGGAAAAAAGAAAACGTAAATGGGCGGATTTCTAAGAAATAGTTAGTATAATGAACGTCCTCCCCCTAACCCCCTCGCCTGAAGGCTCAAAGATTTGAGGAAGGGGACTTCCCGCTTTCGAGTAAAAACTTATGATACGTGGGAAAAAACAGAAGCCAGAACAAATTTAGAGGCAACTGTTTTTGAGCCTGTGAAAACCTCCAGCTCAGGAGTGCCAGAAATCACTTGTAAAGAGTACCAGTACGGTGTATAATTCAAGCCTGCCAACCCACATATTGCTTATCAGGATAATTTTTCCCAGCGAGAGAAGCGATTCATAGTTTCCCATTGGGCCAAAAAGATTAAAGCCCGGGCCTATGTTTCCGAGGGTCGTGATCGAAGCCGTAACAGAGCTGATTAGCTCGACTCCGAGCAGGGGCAGAAGCATTGAGCTGAAGACAAAGACGGATATGTAGATTATTCATGGAAAAACCCCGATCTCGTAAAACTTACCGGAATATTTTTTCCACTTCAGAAACAGCAGAAGCCATGGAGAAAATAACTACACGGTCTCCGTTGTTGATAACGAAATCCCCTCTTGGAATGATGGTCTCTTTTCCGCGTACTACCATGTTTATAAGAGCTCCTTTAGGGAATTTTACTTTGCTTAAAGGCTTGCCGACAATCCTGCACTTCTCGGAAGCCGTATATTCTATGATTTCGGCTTTTTCGCCTTCGATAGTTGTGAGCGTCTGTATGCCTTTGCCCATGGTAAGTTTGAGGACCTCATTTACAGTTGCTTCCCTGGGACTTACGGCCATGTCTATGCCGACCATTTCAAAAAGAGGCAGGTAGTCCGAGCGGTCAGCCCTTGCAATTACCTTCTTTGCCCCGAGCTGCTTTGCAAGCAGGGCACAGAGAAGGTTCTTTTCGTCACTATCCGTAACTGCAACAACAACATCCATATCCTCAATATTCTCTTCCCTGAGAAGGCTGACGTCAGTCCCGTCTCCGTTGAGCACAAGGGCGTTTTCAAGCATCTCAGCTACTTCTATGCAGCGGCTCTTCCTGTGCTCAATAATCCTCAGGTCAATGTTTTCTTCTTTGTCGATCAGTTTTGCCAGATAGATGCCCACAATTCCGCAGCCAATAAGGAGAATTCTGGTTCTGTGAGGCACCTGGCTCCCGAAAACATTTTCAAGGTCATCCATGGCTTCTGGCTTGCCCACAACTACCATGTGGTCGTTTGCCTTGATTAAATCGTCTCCATGAGGAATTATTATTTCACTATCCCGGAAAACCGCACTGACGATGCAGCAGTCAGCAAGCTGAAGGTCCTGCATATGCTTTCCCACAAGTCTGCTTTCCGGATTTATTGCAAACTCAGTCATCTTTACTTTTCCCTCGGCAAACATTTCCGCATCTATGGCAGAGGGGCTTGAGAGCACATCAGCAATTTCCGATGCGAGTGAAAGTTCAGGGCAGATCATAAGGTCAACGCCAACCTGAGACCTTGAAGTAACTGGCAAATCTATGTAATCGGGATTACTAACCCTTGCTATGGTCTTTACATCCTTCCAGCCGGTTTTGCTCTTTGTAATCAGCTTGGCGGTCATGCAGGCAACGATGTTGACCTCATCAACGCCTGTAACAGCCACGAGAAGATCAGCATTCTGCAGGACTTTTGAAAGAATATCAGCGTTTGCGCCGTTTCCTTCAATTACGAGCACGTCAAGTTCATCTACTCTTCTTGACGCGTCCTCATCTTTCTCTATAATTACCACATCATTTTTAGGAGAGAGGGCTTTTGCAATATGATAGCCTACTTCCCCTGCACCAATAATTACAGCCTTCATAGAACACCTTCAAAAAAAACTGTTTTTAATGAATCTACCACTGCATAAATTATTGAACAAGAAGCAATGAACATAGGGCGGATTAAAATAAAAGTAATTAAGGCGAAAGTAGTCAAAGTGAAAATAACCGAAGTGAAGGTAGTCAAAGTGAAAATAACCGAAGTGAAAGTGGTCAAAGTAAAAGTGATCAAAGCTAAAATAATCATAAAAAAGATACAAGGCATAATTTTGAAGTGTAAAATGCTGCCCGATACATTATCAGTTGTAGTAAAATTAATCAGCGTGTTTACCATCTCTGGAAATTAAAAGTTTTGCAAACCAGAATTTCTCAAACCAATGCTTTTGCGAATGAAATATGATTCCTAGCCATAGAATTAAACGGGTATATATAAATGTTTTCAAGCTCCCGATATAGAAAAGAATCTAAACAAAAAAGAATTATATAGAGAGAATTATTGATCGAAACAGAGAGTTAAAAGAAAAAGAAAAAGAGAAAATTAAAAAATACCTGAAAAGAATTGAAAATTGAGCCAGAAGCTTTATTCTCAACCCTCTAAGGCATCTTTTACCTTTTCAAAAAGCCCCTTACTCTTTCTGGACTTCTCGCCTTTTTGCTTCTCAGCTTTACCCTTTTCCTCTCCTTCAGGCTTCTTTCCATTGCTCAGGTATTCGAACTGGCGGAGAAGCTCCTTTTGTTCCTGAGTAAGTTTTGTGGGAGTCTTGATTATTACTCTTACGAGCTGATCTCCTTTACCGTGCCCTTGCAGGTGCTGTATGCCCTTGTCCTTGAGCCTGAAGACTGAATGGGTCTGAGTCCCGGCCGGGATGTTCATTTTGACATTGCCGTAGAGGGTATCAACCATAACGTCCGCTCCGAGTGCAGCCTGGGTGAATGGTATTGACAGTTCGGAGATTACATCGTAATCGACCCGCTTGAAATACCTGTGTTCCATCACATGGAGGATAATATAAAGGTCTCCGGAAGACGCTCCTGGTTCTCCTGCATCCCCTTCTCCGCTGAGCCTGAGGGTCATGCCTGAGTCTGCTCCTGCAGGTACGTTAACTGTTATTGTTCTCCGGCTCCGGACTCTGCCTGCACCGCTGCAGACGGAACATGGCGACTCAATCATCTGGCCTCTGCCGTGACAGGTACCGCAGGTGGTGGTGCTCACGAACTGCATTCCTAAAGTTGAACGGGTAGTACGAACCTGCCCTGTACCGCCGCAGGTAGGGCAGCGCTTTGGGCTTGTGCCCTCTTTTGCACCTGTTCCTGAGCAGGCAGAACACCTTTCTGTCCTTGGAATATCAATGTCTTTACGGACTCCAAAAGCAGCTTCCTCGAAGGTTATATAGAGGTCGTACTGGAGGTCTGAACCTCTCCTCGGCCCCATAGGACCCCCTCTTCTACCGCCTCCGAAAAACATTTCAAAAATGTCTCCGAACCCGCTGAAATCCGCGCCCCGGAAAATGTCCTCTGCACTATATTGGCCATCAATTCCGGCATGCCCAAAGCGGTCATACTGAGCCCGTTTTTCAGTGTCTGAAAGAATGGCGTAAGCCTCGGATATTTCCTTGAATTTTTCCTCAGCCCCTGCTTCTTTGTTCCTGTCAGGATGGTATTGCAGTGCAAGCTTTCGATACGTCTTCTTTATATCTTCGACTGGGGCGTCTTTAGATACTCCGAGAATTTCATAATAATCACGTGTTGTAGCCATCAGGATTCCCTGTTGTTTTAAAAAAGGATAAAAGTCCGGAACCTGCAGGCAGGTTTCCGGTCATGCCTGCGAATAATCAGGCGCTTTTTGTTAGTGTTAATTCTTCTTTAATTACTTACGCTTTTCGTCGTCAACTACCTCATAGTCGGCATCAACGACTGTCTCATCAGGACCCCTTGCGTCCGTGCTTCCTGCTTCGCCTGCAGCCTGCTGGGCCTCCTGAGCTTTCTGATACATGGCTGTCGAAATCGGATATACGGCTTCCTGAAGAGCCTCTGTCTTTGCCTTGATATCTTCAATATCCGTGCCTTCAAGGGATTTTTTCAGGTCTTCGATTGCAGCATTGACCTTTGACTTCTGGTCTTCGGTAGCTGCATCTCCGGCTTCCTTGATAGTCTTTTCTGCGGCATTGATAAAGGCTTCGGCATCATTTCTTGTCTCGACTTCTTCCTTGCGCTTCTTGTCCTCTTCGGCATGCAGTTCCGCATCCTTGACCATGCGCTCGATTTCGTCATCAGAAAGTCCGCCGGGTTTCTTGATGGAAATAGACTGTTCCTTGCCTGTGCCCAGGTCCTTTGCACTCACGTGCAGAATCCCGTTTGCATCAATGTCAAAGGTAACCTCAATCTGAGGAATGCCTCTCGGAGCAGGAGGTATGCCGTCAAGGGTGAACCTTCCAAGGGTCTTGTTTTCGGAAGCTATCCCGCGCTCCCCCTGCAGAACATGGATCTCGACTGAGGGCTGGTTGTTAGCAGCAGTTGAGAAGATCTGGCTCTTTTTCGTAGGAATGGTGGTGTTCCTCTGGATGAGAGGGGTTGCAATGCCTCCAAGGGTCTCGATACCCAGGGTAAGGGGATTAACATCGAGCAGAAGGACATCTTTGACCTCTCCGCCCAGGACTCCTGCCTGAATGGCTGCACCGATTGCAACTGCCTCATCAGGGTTGATGTTCTTGTAGGGTTTCTTGCCTGTGAAATTTTCCACAAGTTCAACCACTGCAGGCATCCTTGTTGCGCCTCCGACAAGGATCACTTTTTCAAGGTCATTTGGTGTAAGCTTTGCATCGCTGAGTGCGCGGCGCATGGATACAAGAGTCTTTTCCAGGAGGTCTTCAGTCATCTTCTGGAACTGGGCTCTGGTCAGGTCAATATCCATGTGCTTTGGTTCCCCATCAGAACCGACTGTCAGGAAGGGAAGGTTGACGTTGGTGCTGGCAACTCCGGAAAGCTCTATCTTGGCCTTTTCAGCAGCATCTTTCAAGCGCTGGAGGACAGCTCTGTCTTTGGAGAGGTCAATTCCTTCTGTTTTCTTAAATTCGGCGAGCAGGTAATCGATGATGCGCTGGTCGAAGTCGTCACCTCCAAGGTGAGTGTCTCCGCTTGTGGATTTTACTTCAAAGATTCCACCTCCGAGTTCCAGAATGGATACATCAAAGGTTCCGCCTCCAAGGTCGTAGACAAGGATTTTGTGGTCCAGATCCCCCTTGTCAAGCCCGTAAGCAAGGGCTGCAGCTGTCGGCTCGTTGATAATCCTGAGGACTTCAAGCCCTGCAACTGAGCCTGCATCTTTTGTAGCCTGCCTCTGTGAATCGTTGAAATAAGCGGGAACTGTGATTACAGCCTGCTGTATTGACTCTCCAAGATAAGCCTCTGCATCGGATTTGAGCTTCTGGAGGATCATTGCAGAAATTTCCTGCGGGGCGTATGCCTTCCCATTAAGTGTGACTTTGTAGCTGGCTTCTCCCATGTGCCTTTTAATGGAATAAACAGTGTTCTCAGGGTTTGAAATAGCCTGCCGCTTTGCGACCTGACCCACAAGTTTTTCCCCTTTCTTAGAGAATCCGACGATTGAAGGAGTTGTTCTGTTGCCTTCGGCATTCGGGATCACAACAGCTTCCCCACCTTCCATCACTGCCATACATGAGTTAGTAGTACCAAGGTCAATACCCAGTATTTTTGCCATGTTATATCCTCATAGTAAATTATCAATTAATTATTTATTATCAATTAAATTCTTTAGTTAGGTTACCTGGTTAAGCGGTTTGTTAGATTAGTCAGTTAAATTCCTGGTAAAGTTACGCGGAAAAAATACTTAACAAACTTACTTGATCTGATCATAGGTTCTGTAATTTAGTTAAATTATTTAGTCAAAGAGGTCAGTCAAGTTACTTTTCAGTTAAGCTACTTAGTTAAGTTATTTAATAAATTTGTTCTGTTACGAACAGGATTAATTCAGTCTTTAGTTCTCTGTCTCTTCAGGGCTTTTGGCCACTGAAACCATGGCGGGTCGGACAATCTTTTCTTTCAGTGTATATCCCTGTTTGTAAACGTCAACTATAGTATTGTCCGGAACTTCGGAGGTTTCTATGTGCTGGACAGCCTCATGTTTGTGAGGGTCAAACTCGCCTGCCTTTTCGCAGATTATTTTCTCAAGCCCGTATTTTTCCAGGATAGAGAAAAACTGCTTTGAAAGCTGCTCGATTCCACTTACAATCGAGCCCATATCTTCTGCAGTCCGTGCAGATTTCAGGGCACGTTCGAAGTTATCGGTCACTTCGACAAAGTCCAGAAGCACCTGCTCAAGCACAGCTGTTCGGTTTTCTTCCATCTGACGAACGGTTCGTTTTCTGAAGTTATCAAAATCAGCTGCAAGCCGGAAAAGCTGATCCTTGAGAAGTTCGTTTTCCTCTTTACAGACCGCTTCAGGACTCTTTTCAGTTCCGGAACTTACAGATTCATTTTCAGAACTTACTGTTGTTTCCTCGGCTTTTTTAGCCGAAGATCCAGAGTTCTGAGCTCCGGAATTTCCAGCCTGTTTCTGGTTATCTTCTTTAGAGTGCATATTTTCCTTTTTACTGGACTTCTTCATTTATCGATACCCCTAAAATTATTGCAACTGTTACACTCGTCTTGATCTGTGATTGTTTGTAATTCTATAAATACTTTTTGGAGTCACCGGTGGCAGATCTACCTGAGAAAGCAAAAAAAAGAAAAATCAGTAAAAGTGGTTCTGAAGTTTATAAGATAGTGCTTTGAGCATTATGACGCCTGCAATCATGCAAGCCGCGACTGCCGAAATTACCTGTTCCCATCCAAGAACGGAAATTCCTCCTCCTAACGCAAACTGCACGCCTCCTACAAGGGAGACAAACACGAATGAAAGCCCAAAACCTGCAAGCGCTCCACCTATAAGAGAACTCAGAGTGTCCAGGCCCTGTCTCTCATAGAAAACCATTCCCCCTATAAACACCACGGCAAAGATCATGAGTACAAATGCAGACGGCAGGGGACTTGATTTAGTAGAAAATATATCAAATAGCCCGAGCCCCATGTCAACCAGGAATATGCCCATGAGAACCGCAATAGAGAGGGTTTTGACAAAAGGATTTTCAAACAAAGACTGAGAATTTGGGTTTCTGCTGTTGATTTTACCAGCCACCATCAAGTATTACAATGTTTATCATAATGTTTACCTTTTAAGCTATAAACTATATAAATTATATAAATCTTTACTTACGTAATCGGCTTAATTTCCTCTGCTCCACTTTATCATTCAGATTCCCTTATTAATTTATTTGCCTAACTTTAGATCGCCCGTTCCCGTGTTTATCAGTGTTTTCCATAGTTATAGAGTTAGGTAAATGTAAACATTCACACTGGGCCTGTTTCCGAAAATAGAATTTTGTTTTGTTTGACTTCCGTTTAGTTCTGCTGCTTTTATTTGTTTGTTTCTGGTTGGTTTCTTGCTGACTCCCCCGGTCTTTTTTACTTATTGCTTTTTTCTCTCCTTTTTTGTGGAAAAGGCAGCTTGAAGGTGAGAGTGGCCGAAGCGGTGTGAGATAAGAAGTGACTTTTTTCAGGGTATATTTCCTTCCGTGCAGGACAAAAAGTAATATAAAATGACCGGGTGTTTCTTCTCCGATGAAAATCCTGGTTGCAGAATTCGCTGTCGGCACGGATATCGATAAGTCCCTGATTCCGGAAGGGGCAGCTATGCTAAAAACACTTGCCGAAAGTTTTGTTCGTGTGGGGCATGAGGTGTACTACCCATCTGCAGGTACAGAAATAGGTACAGGTACATCATTGAAATCCACGGCTGAAAGCTTCAGGCAGGTAGTTGAAAGGGAGGCAAAGAAGTGTGATGCCGGACTGCTTATTGCTCCTGACGGAATGCTTCCAGAACTGAACAGGATCCTTGAAGAAAACACCGTAAACCTGGGGTGCTCGCCGGAATCGGCAGCCTGCTGTGCAGATAAAGTCCTGTGCACAAAAGCCCTGAAAAAAGCCGGAATTTATGCTCCCGGGATTGCGGAAAAAGCTGAAAAGGGCAAAAAGTATGTCATAAAACCAAGATTCGGATGCGGGGCAGAGGCAACAGATCTTGTTACGGAATTCGAAAAGACAGAAGAATTCATTGCAAGTGAATATATTGAAGGAAAACATTTGAGCGTAAGCCTTATTGCAGGAAAAAAGCCGCTGCCACTTACGGTAAACCGCCAGTTCATCGAGTTTGAAGAGAAAAAGGACAGGGAAGGAGTAAATCCTGAGAAAAATAGAGTTTCGGGCATAAAATACAACGGCAGCCTGACTCCTTATAAGACTTCCAGAAAAGATGAACTCTATGAAACTGCAATCTCGACAGTAAAATGTCTGGATTGTTTTGGGTATATGGGTGTGGATATCGTACTTTCGGATCGTCCTTATGTCGTGGATGTAAACCCAAGGCCTACAGCTTCATTATTCGGGATTAGCAGAGTCATGAAGGAGGAGATAGGCGAACTTCTTCTTAAGAATAGATTCGGAGAACTCCCTGATTCAGTGCAAATCGAAGGGGAATATCACTTTTCAAAAGATATGCTTGGCGAGCTTTTCGGAAGGAATTGAAAACAAAGAAAATGTTAATAATTACATACCTGGAAAAACACGGAAAGGAATCAAAATGCATTCAAAAATTATAGGGCTTGACATTGGAGGAGCGAACACAAAGCTTGCTTCCTCGGACGGGACTCTTGTGGAACTTCACTACCTGCCTCTCTGGAAAAATACCAGGCTTCCGGAAGTCTTGAAAGAGATTGCGCAAAGGCTAAGGCCTGAAAGAGTTGCTGTTGTGATGACAGGAGAGCTCGCGGACTGTTTTGAAGACAAAGAGCAGGGCATCCGCTTCATAAAAGAAACAGTTGATTCGGCTTTCGGCTCCGAAAGGGTCTCGTATATAAACAGCCAGGGAAGGTTCCAGAATGAAGCTGAGAACTTGAGGGAGCTTGCTGCCGCGAACTGGGCAGCCTCAGCCAGGCTGATAGGGAAAGAAGTAGGAGACTGCATTTTTGTTGATGTTGGCAGTACCACAAGCGATATTATTCCGATCATATCAGGGGAACACAGGGCAGGGCTTACAGACTTTGAACGCCTGCTCAGGAGCGAACTTGTATACGCAGGCACCCTCCGAACAAACCTCGCCGCACTTCTTGAAAAGGTAAAGCTTGAGAAAGGCATGTGCAGGACGTCCTCGGAACTCTTTGCAACGACAGCAGATGCTTATCTCATACTCGGGAAGATCGATGAAGATGCGTACACATGTGAGACTGCCGACGGGGCAGGCAGGAGCAAAACAGATGCCATGCGCAGAATTGCAAGGCTGGTCTGTGCAGACCTTTCAGAGGTAGGGGAGAGGGAAATATACGAGATCGCAGAGCAGGTAAAAGAAAAACAGATCTCTGCCCTGGCTGAAGCGATCTTCGAAGTTGCGGAAAGAAATGGACTGAAGACCATTGCATCAGCGGGCCTGGGGGAATTTATGATAAAGGAAGCTGCTGAAAGGCTTGGATTTGAATGCGTTTCTGTTTCCGGGCGATGGGGAGAAGAGATCTCCAAGGTTTTTCCGGCATATGCGGCTGCCCGCTTACTGGATACCGAAAAACCCGGGAACTAAAACTCCAAAAAATCTATATCCATAAAGAAATTAACAGTAACTGAAAGCTATTAATGGAGAAAAACCTTAACGAATCAACTACCCGCTAAATCTAAAGATTTAACGGATTTCCTGCTATAAGGTTTTATGAAAGCTATGAGGATAGTTATCAAAGTAGGAGGAAGCCTGATCAGCGAAGCTCCGGAACTTATTGACAGGCTCGTAAAAGAATTTGGCTCCGGACATTCGGGGGCTGCTCCTGATGAGCAGGTTTCCGATAAAAGTATTTTTTCCCTCCTTATCGTACCCGGAGGAGGGGTATTTGCAGATGCCGTAAGGAGAGCTGACGGGAGGTTTGGACTTGGAGACGACGCAGCTCACTGGATGGCTGTGCTTGGTATGGAGCAGTACGCCTGCTACCTTCAGGACAAAAGCGGTGCAGTGGGTACGGATTCAATAACAGAACTCCCTGCCGGCGTTTCGATTCTTTTTCCCTACAGGCTGCTGAAGGCAGAAGACCCTCTGCCCCACTCCTGGAGCGTAACTTCGGACACAATCGCTGCCTGGGTTGCGAAGCAGACAGGAGCCCTGTTCATTAAGGCTACGGATGTTGACGGGATTATCAGGGAAGGAAAACTGGTCAGGGAAATTTTCACCTCCGACTTTTCAGAAAACTTTGAAAGTTGTATCGACCCTTTCCTGCCCGGATTCCTTCAGAAAAACAGGATGGGGTGCAGAATTATAAACGGTAAATTTCCGGAAAGGGTAATTCAGGCAGTGTACGGGAAGCCTGTGCCCTGTACGGCGGTAAAGGGGAATATTTAAATTGTATATCGTATATGACTAGGGAGAGAAGCAAGCCGTGTCCAAAAAGCATCATTACATTCAGTTCATCAGACTTGTTGATGTTAATACAGGTGCCGATAAAAGCAGGATACTGAAGCTTTAGGAAAGTGCCTGATTCACCGGTTAATTTATTGTAGTTCACATAAGGAATAAGGAATAATTAAGGAGAAGAAAAATGTCGTCACAGAAAATTGAATACTGTACCTCATGCGGAATCCGTCTTGTGGAAAAAGGCTATGTGAAGTTTCCCTGCCCCCAGTGCGGAGCAGAGATCGGAAGATGTACAAGCTGCAGGCAGCAGGGTAACGTATATACCTGTCCTAAATGTGGATTCAAAGCTCCGTGATTTTGGGCAGAGTGCCAAAAGAACCAGAAGCGCATTGTAAAAGCAGCTTGAAATTGGTCAATAGAATCATCTGAATAAAATTACAAGAGGGATTGAAATGGGCGAAGTTGCAGCAAAAATGAAAATCATGCCAGAAAGCATTGACACCGACCTTGTAGAGCTGAAAGAGAAGCTCAAAACCGCAATTCCGGCAGGAGCCGATCTTCACGGGGACATAGCTGAAGAGCCAATAGCCTTTGGATTAAAGGCCCTGATTCTTACGCTGATCGTTAACGACGAAGAAGGCGGAACCGAAGCCGTAGAAGAAGCCTTTGTAAAAGTTTCTGGTGTCGAGAACGTCCAGATTCTGGAACTCTACCGTATCTGAGAAGGAAAAAAGAACCGGACACCTGTGTTCGGAAAATCTTTTTTCACTATTCTCTTTTTCGTAAAAGGGCTCGTAGATCAGGGGTAGATCGTTACGTTCGCAACGTAAAGGCCGCGGGTTCAAATCCCGCCGAGTCCACTAAGAAAGTAAATAGATAGAAAAAACCTGTAAGTTACTTAGCAGAAAAAGTAAATTAGCCAGAAAAAACTTAAGGATGAACAGGGCAGAATTACTCTACCTCAAAAATAGCCTTTTTCAAGTATATTCATTCCTTCTTCTACTTTTTCTTAGTTTTCTACAAACTGCCAGGCAAGTTAGCGGTGGCTTCCCGTGACCTGTATATTAAAAAGAGGTTTCCGAGGTAAGAGAAGTATTTTTCATCCCATGTTGGGTATTTCTTCATAGTAGTAGATCTCCCTTAATAGCAGCAGCTGTTTACGTGTTGTTTTTTATCTGGCTGGCAGGCAGGCAGGCTGCAGCCATGTACGGTGATTACTTATATTGTCTTCAGCAGGCAGAATCTCAGACTATTTGATACTGGCTGTTGAGCTCAAATAGATAAAAATGATAATTAAATGACCCGAATACATTGTCAATTTTTTTAATGAATTGCTTAAATAGTTATTAGATACTAAAGAAAAGTTGACCCTTCAAGATACCGAAAATGGAAGAGATTCAGCATAATACAGTATAAAAAATGCAAAGAATTAAATACAAATAACTCTTTTTAAATATTCGTTGGGTAATCCCACGCTAGAATAACCCCCTCAGTTGGCCAGGGAAAATTGAAGCTCCCCTGGCCGACTATAAAATAAAAGATTAACTTTAAAAGGAGACGTTTTCAGTTAAACGCCTCTATTTATATGGTATTTTACGCCTCTATTTCTCTTCATCCTATTTTCTGTGCTTTTGCTTTCTTGAGGCTCATCCTCCGGCAGAAGAAGTAACATACGAAAAATTAATCATTCTCAGAAAAGCTCATTGAAGTTTTTCCGGGAAAACGATATCTGAAGAACATCCGGTTTAATAATATCCGGATCTAAACTTTACAAAATCCGGGGACACATCATATACTTTTTAAATAATGGATACCTAACAGACCAGCGTATATTTTTTTACAATAAAACCCCGATACGTCGGATTGAAGGGTGCAAATAGCGGAAAAATGGGAAGATCCGCAAAAGGCTATTTTTAACCCTGTTTTTAAGCGAAAATATGATTCTCGCTCTGAGATCTAAGAGACTAAGGCAAAAAGTGAAAAATGGGGGACTGGAAGTTATTAAAAGTAACAGCTTTCCCGAGAAAAAAGAAGAGGCTGGGGAATCAGAACCTGAAAACTCAATAGAGCTGCACGAAAAAATAATAGAGCACATTCCTTCGGAGAACCCTAACCCTGTCCTCAGGATAAAAAAGAATGGAAAGGTTCTTTATGCCAATAGAGCAGCCTGCATTCTTCTTGAACACTGGGGTATAAAAAAAGGAGAAGAGCTTCCTCAATCACTGAGGCACAGTATAAGAAGGATTCTTTCACAGAAAAAGCCTGAGAACCTTGAAATCAATATAGAGAATGCTACGTATGCTCTAAAGCTTTATCCTCATTCGGAAGATGGGTACACAGACATCTATGGGTTTGACATAAGTTACAGGGTACGGGCTGAAGAGAAATTCAGGTCCCAGCATGAGAGCCTGGAAAAACTTGTTGAGCTAAGGACCCTTGAGTATATAGAAGCAAACGAAAAACTTGCACAGGAAGTAACCGAGAGAAAGAAGATTGAAAAAACCCTTCGGAACAATCTCCAGTTTCTTGAGACACTTCTTGACAGCATTCCAAGCCCTGTATTCCAGAGGGATCTGAATGAGAATTATGTAAACTGTAACGAGAGTTTAGCCAGGCAAATCATGGGGCTTCCAAAGGAGATGGGCATAGGGGGATCATTCTCTGAGTTTCAGAAGAGGGTTCCAAAAGAGCTGGCTGAGATCTATTACAAAAATGACAGGGAACTTCTGGATAATGGGGGAAGCCATTACTACGAGACCAGGGTTATCTGCGCTGACGGTGTGAGCAGAGACTTCCTGTTCCATAAAGCTACTTACGAGGACAGTTCCGGAGAGATTGCCGGAATCGTGGGCGTAATGCTGGATATTACCCCGCGCAAAGAAGCTGAAAAATTTTTAAGGAAAAGTGAGGAGAGATACAGGATTGCTGCTGAGCAGACAGGGCAGCTAGTTTATGATTATGAGGTGGAATCAAAACAAATTGACTGGGCGGGAGCAATCCCACAACTTACAGGCTACAGCCCTGAAGAGTTCAGGCAAGTAGACCTGGAAAGCTGGATAGAACACGTCCATCCGGAAGACCGCGAAAAAGCATGGGAAATGCATGAAAAGTGTATGAAAAACGGGGGGAAATACCTTGAAGAATACAGGTTCAGAAGGAAAGACGGAAGCTACTTCCATGCAGAAGATAGCGGCGTGTACCTTCAGGATGACCTTTCCCAGGTTTACCGGATTGTCGGAGTGATAAAAGATATTACAGAAAGAAAAATTGCCCGGGAAATCCTTGAAAGAAGCGAGGAAAGGTTCCGCATAACAGCCGAACAGACAGGGCAACTCGTTTATGATTATAATGTAAAATACGATCACAGTTCCTGGGCAGGAGCAATTGAAGAACTTACAGGATATAGCTTTGAAGAGTTTCAGGGCTTCACTCCCGAAGTATGGGCTCAGCACGTCCATCCTGAAGACCGGGAAAAAGCAGTAAAAGCCCACGAAGAGTGCATAAAAAATGGGGGAAAGTACTCTGAAGAGTACAGGTTCAGAAGAAAAGATGGAAGTTACATCTGCGTTGAAGACAGCGGCATTTACCTGCAAGCCGAGAACAGAGATATATGCAGGGTTCTTGGAGTAATAAAAGATATCACTGATAGAAAACTTGCCCATGAGGAACTGGTAAAGAGTGAGAGCCGCTACCGTTTGATCGCAGAAAAAACTAAAATGCTTTTATATTACGATAATTTCACAGACGGCAAAATTGACTGGGCAGGAGCAATTCCGCAGATTACAGGGTATAGTTTTGAGGAGTTCAAGGACATCAGGATCGATAGATGGATGGAACTGATCCACCCGGAAGACCTCCAAAAGGTAAGGTATGCTCACGAATGTTGCCTGCAGCATGGGGGAGATTTCCATCAGAACTACAGGTTCAGGAGAAAGGATGGAAGTTACTTCTATGTAGAGGATGAGGGAGTTTACCTGAAAGATGAAAAAGGCTGTGTGTATATGGCAGCCGGAGTGATAAAAGACATCACAGAAAAGAGATCTGCTCAGGAAAAACTCCTGGAAAGTGAAGAGAGGTTTAGAATAGCTGCCGAACAGACCGGGCAGATAGTGTTTGAACATGACCACGGGGGAAATATTATCAAGTGGGCAGGAGCCATCCGGGATGTTACGGGATATACGGTAGATGAATTTAATAAATTTGACAATGTTTTGTGGGCAAACCATATTCATCCTGAAGATAGGGAAAAAACACTTGGTGAACTCAGGACATTTCAAGAAAAAGAAAATAAGTTCCGTATTGAGTACAGGTTCAGGAAGAAGGATGGGAGCTACATCCATGTGGAAGACAGCGGAGTCTATCTGAGAGATGAAAATGGGAGCATTCGAAAAGCTTTCGGTGTAATGAAAGATATAACAGGTATTAAACTGGCGTCAGAAAAACTGAAAGAAAGCGAAGCGCGCTACAGGTCCTTCATGAAAAACTTCAGAGGAATTGCTTTCCAGATGGGACTTGACTTCACCCCGATTCTCGTAGACGGCAATATAGAAGAAACTACAGGATACAGAAGAGGGGACTTCATCTTCGGAAAAGCTGATTGGTACCGGATTGTTCATCCCGAAGACAGAGAAAAGCTTTTTGAGAATAGGGAGAGATTGGTAAACGACCCCTTACTCCTTATAGAGCACGAGTATCGGATAAAGCACAGGGATGGAAAGCTAAGGTGGATCCGTGAGATTATCCAGAATGTTTCCGATCCCACGGGCAAAAAGAGAATTCTACAGGGTACAGCCTATGATATTAGCAAACAAAAAGAAGCTGAAGAATCTCTTGCAAAAATGGAAGAAATCCGTAAAAAGGAAATACATCACAGGATAAAGAACAACCTGCAGGTAATCTCAAGCCTCCTTGAACTTCAGGCAGAGAAGTTTAACGATATAGAAGTTCTCGAAGCTTTCCGTGAGAGTCAGAACCGGGTTGCTACAATGGCAATAATTCATGAGGAACTGTACAGGTCAAAAAATAACGAGAGCCTGGATTTTTCAGCTTATCTTCAGAAACTGACAGCGGACCTGTTCCACTCATACACAGTCAGAAAAGGGGATGTCAATATGCATCTCGATATCGAAGAGACTTTCCTGGGAATGGATACTGCAATTCCTCTCGGGATAATTATAAATGAGCTTGTATCCAATTCTCTGAAACACGCTTTTCCATCAGGCAGGAAAGGTGAAGTTTGCATCAAACTCTGCAGAACAGAAGAAAATAGTGAGAATAAAAGTATAAGTAAGATCATTAATAATATTGATGATAAGAGTTCAGTTGATAAAAATATCCAGTACACACTGGTAGTTTCGGACAATGGGTTGGGTTTTCCGGAAAATATTGATTTCAGGAACACGAGCTCTCTGGGTCTCCAACTGGTAAATATACTTGTCGAGCAACTGGAGGGCACGATTGAACTTGAAATATGTTCGGGGACTAAGTTCAAAATCTGGTTTAAGGAGACCTGCCAGTCATCTGAAAAAGTATCCAGTATCAAAGGGGAGATACAATGAAAAAGGCAAAAATTCTGGTTGTTGAAGACCAGAACATCGTCGCTCTAAACATCAGAAATAAACTCAAAAATCTGGGTTATACGGTACCCGGTACTGCATCCACAGGAGAGGAAGCAATAAGAAAAGCAGAGCTGACGAGTGCGGATCTTGTTTTGATGGATATCATGTTGAAAGGAGACATGGATGGAATTGAAGCTGCCCGTGAAATAAAAACCCGCCTTAGAATTCCTGTACTATATTTGACAGCTTATACTGACGATGAAACCCTTGAAAGGGCTAAAATGACAGAACCGGCAGGATATATTTCTAAGCCTTTCAAAGAAGAGGACCTGCATAGCAATATTGAGATGGCGCTCCATAAACACAGAGCCGAAAAAAAAGAGATTGAGAGTTCCAGTAATGACGAATAAAACTCTTCAATACACCTTAAATAAAGCCTGTATCCGGTTAAAACGGATACATGGTTCTCAAAAATAGAAGAAATTTTATTAAATTGTATGCTACCGTTCTTAAATGGTATGCTACTGTAATTAAAAGGCATACTGCCGTTCTTAAAAGGCATACTACAGTTCTTAAAAGGTATACCACAGTTCTTAAAAGGTATACCACACAGATTTTAGCTGAGTTTTGCTGCTCCAACGCTGCATGGGATGAAAATTTTTCGCGGATATTTGTTCCGGAAATACAGGTCGTATGTATTTAGTAGGCGAGAAAAAGAATAAGCCTTAGATAATTCGCGATGGGGATAAATATCAAACTCGATAAAAACATGGGGTCAACTGGTTAATAAATCAGAATATATCCCGGAAGATGAAAAGATAAAAACGGGGGGAAATAATGTACAAAGCAAAGATTCTGATCGTTGAAGATCAGAATATAGTGGCTCTGAACATTAGAAATAGGTTAAAAAACATGGGGTATACCGTTCCTGTGACTGCTATTTCGGGGGAAGAGGCAATAAGAAAAACAGAGCTTACAAATCCTGATCTTGTTTTGATGGATATTATGTTGAAGGGAGACATGGATGGGATTGAAGCAACCAGGATTATCAAATCACGCTTTTCAATACCTGTTATCTACCTTACAGCCTATACTGACATTAAAACTCTTGAGAGGGCAAAACTAACAGAGCCTTCAGGGTATATTTCAAAACCCTTCAAAGAAGAGGACCTTTTCAGCAATATAGAAATGGCTCTCCATAAACACAGGTCGAGAAGGGCAAATGAAGAAAAGTAAGAGAAGGGTAAATGAAGAAAAATAAGAGAAGGGCAAATGAAGAAAAGTAAGAGAAATCCATTTAACTTTGGGGAAAGATAAAAGGAGGAAGGGGAAGCAGTCCACTTTATATTAAAGAGTAAAAACCTCACTGGCAGACCCTGATAAGTCAGTTGAGATATTCAACATAGTCAAAATAATTGAAAATGGTATTTTTCGGTTTTTTGCTTTGTATTGTAGATAAATCCTGCACCTGACCTAAGAAACATTTTCCCTGCTCTGGAAACCGCTTTTCAACCAACCCAATATAATGTACCCCCGCCAGCTTACCTGGAGCAGCCTGCTTAAAAAATTCTAATGGGATTTTCTAGCGTCTGGAGTTCAGGATAGTGACTACGTTAAAAAAGAGCCAGATGCCGCAGAAGATCCAGAATACAGGACCTGCGGTGTTTACAAGAAATTCGCCTGGTCCGGGATTATCAGGGTACATATCGATATACAGTGAACCGGCAGTCATCAACAGGAAACTTGTAATAGTGAATAAAAGTAAAACTGTTCGTATTCGGGAAGTTTTTGGGTCTGAGCGAGAAAAGCCATTCATAGAATAGATTAGCAGGAGTAGAAATAAATAATTTTTTAAATAATTTCATTTTAGAGAAATGCATACATCTGTTGATAAAAAATAGATATGTGTGGTTTGAATAGCAGCCTGATAAAGAGAAGGGCTTTAACTGCATTATAAAAGTTGTGATTATGGATTGGGGACTTTAACTGCATTATAAAAGTTATGATTATGGATTGGGGACTTTAACTGCATTATAAAAGTTATGATTGTGGATTGGGGGCGTTAACTGCATTATAAAAGTTGTGATTGTGGATTGAACCTGTGGATTGAACTGGAGGTTGGATTATGAACTCCATTAGAAGTATAACGCCCAGAATATTAAACGTAAGAGATCTTATATAAATCATTACAGTTTTTTATACTTTAAAAAGTATAAAACCGAAATAGATATAACTTAGAAGTCAACTGAACTAAAAATATAATAGAGAATTAAAGCTATGCTCAATGCTAAAATTCTCTATTCAAAAGCCCATGGTTCCAATTAGAGCTTAAGGACCTTTGCGGCTTTCAAAGCATCGCCAACCATAGTCTCAATATCAAGCTTTTTTTCCTCAAGAACTATGAGGTCATAGTTTGCCTTGACTTCGGGATGTTCCGGAACTGCAGCACAACTTCCGGCTGACCTTGTAGATATATCATAAGTTCCAATTCTGCGGGCAATATCCACGATCTCGCTTTTGTCAAAGGCAATTAAAGGGTGATAAATCGGGATAGCAAGCTGGTAGATTTCGGCATGCATGTTGGCAGCAGTCTGGGAGGCTACCTGTCCGAGGGAAGAGCCAGTAATAATCCCACTTGCGCCTTCTTTTTTCATAACTTCGTAGGCTTCTCTGTACATCATACGTTTGCAGAGGAGGCATGTGTTTTTTCGGTCGCATGTTTCGATAAAAGCCCCCAGATTTGGACCGTGGAGGAGCTCATAAGTTGTGAACTGGTGCCCTGGAGCCCAGGCCTGTAGCTGGCGGATGCAGTCAAAAGCACGTTCCTTTGCCGCATCCTCTGCATAAGGAGAGTTATTGCAGTAAACAGGGATAATCATTACACCACGCTTCATCATCAGCCATGCAGCGACAGGGGAATCGATGCCTCCGGACATCAGCACTACCATACTGCCCTGTGTGCCGAGGGGAAGTCCTCCAACTCCTTTAACCGTCTCCAGGTAAATATAAGCCAGATTCTGCCGCATCTCTACAAAAATTTCCTTATCAGGAGAACTCAGGTCAACCCTGGGATGTTTTCCTTCTTTTTCAAGGGCGTTCCAGACAGCGTCTCCGCAGTTTCTCCCTAAATCCGCGGAAGTGAAAGAATGGTTTCCGCTTCTTCTAGCCCGGATAGCAAAAGATTCTCCTTCCCGAATGAGGCATGTTCCAAGAAGAGCACAGGTCCTGGCTGCACTCTCAAGGTCTGGTTCTGTTATTAATGCAGAAGAAGTTGAGACAATCCCAAAAACGTCTGCTGCCGCTCCAGCTGCCCGCGGATCTGTCGTCTCAATAAATATCCTGCCCCATTCTCTCCGTATCAGGGAATATGGAATGCTTCTTGAGTCCAGCATTGCGGCAATGTTCTTCATGAGAATTTTCTCATACCAGTTCCGAACGCCTGTGCTTTTAAGAGCAAGCTCCCCATATCTAACTATAACAACATTTGCCTGGCTTTCGAAGCCCTGGCGAGAAGGACCGGAGTCCTGGTTATCCATACTATTAGTAAAAGTATCTGGCATGTTCTCGCTGTCTCTTTTAGTCTTTATATCAATATCAGATGCATTTTTTGCTTCGATCTCATCAGAATTGCCTGTCATGTGTACTTAACGGTTAGGGCGACATGGCGTTTAAAGTTTTCAGGAAAAAGAATTTTTTTTCAGGAAAAAAGGAACCTATTGCGGCAACTTAGAGGAGACCGACAGAAAACTTTAAATAGAGTAATTTTTGGGGAAGATAATAATTGCATGGAGATATATGAAAGAATATTACAAAACATGAAAAATTGCCCCGGTGATATATCATTGTTACTCAGCACAAAAAATATACATACAGTAATATTATTTTTGGAAAATCTATATAAGTCAGGACTATTATAGTATTGTATGCTATTGTGTATTACGCACAATATCGAAGACATTGGGTAAGACTGGGTAAAAATTGCCCACCTATCGAAACGATAAAAACAAAAAAAGACAACCACGCCAGGGGTGGAGTACCAATGGATACTCTGAAAAAGCTTGCCGGAAAATCGATAGTGACAGTGATAGCTGCTTATAGCCTTCTGCTGATACTATTTCCTGTGGGCTGGATCGTTTTGCTCGGGACCGCTATCGGAAAGCCGAGCGCTGAAGAAAGATCTGTCGAAGCGAGAATCCTTGGGGCAGACCTCGAAGTCTGAAACCCCGAGAAAGAAGGCATGGGTGTCAGAAACCAACAAGGAAGTCCACAAGGGGTTTCTGGTAAACATTCTAGCCGCCCAGCACCGGTGTCGAAACAAACAAGGGAGCTCGCAAGGCTTCTGGCCAACATTCGCACCACCCTCTTGCAATCTGAGAACTGGTTTCAAGCGGGTGTCGGAAACAAACAAGGAAACAGCAGTTTCAGGAAAGCAATCCGGCTACCTGCCATATCAAGAGGCGGATCTGGAAGGAACCGGAGGAAAAAGAGAGAACGGCCGTTTCTGGCAACATTCAGGCAACCCACTTTTATTTATTGCAATTTTATTTTGTTCTGTTTTTATTAGTTTTTACAATTATCATAGAAACCAAATACATTAATATCAATGTATATATATTAATAATTAGGGGATACTCTGTAGTTTTTAAGAAATTATTTGCAAGTATAAATTGAAGAGGGGAATAATGTCATTTCTTTATACCTTTTCCCCGAACTCAAGTTTTCTTCCCGCTCCATCAATGATTGTCTTTTTACCATCCGTGTAGACATATCTTATTGAGATATTTCCGTCCTCGCCGTACTTTGTCCAGATCGTGGTATTTTTGTCCTGTGACCACATGTACTCGTATCTGGTGGTGTTCTCTTCGCTTCCGGTTTCTATCATGGCTTTGCAAAGGGTTTTGTTATCGAACTCTTCGGTGCCGGTAATTTTCATATTAAGGGCTTTTCCGGTGGTGGGATTTTTAACCTGGACCTGAGAACCTACAGGGCACCAGTTGCCTTCGGATTGCTCGGGGAGGCTGACATTTATTTCGGTATCATTGCCCGAAATTGACAGTTTTGTTCCGTCTTCCCCCATACAACCTGAAGCGAAAAGGGCAACTGTGAGAAGTAATATACAAATTACCTGTTTTTTTGACAAGAATTATCACCTGAGTTTATCAAAACCTTATTTTCGATCAAAACTTTCCTAAGAATTCTAAAAGATAAAAAACTCTAAACGATAAGAATTTTGAATTTGATGAAACTTTAAAATCAAATCGAATTTTTGTTTTTTATCAGAGTTTTATCTCCTGCAAGTTTTCATTTCCATTTAATATTAGATGCAGCCCATAAAAATTATTCCATTATGCCATTTAAAAGTAGGCAATTTGCAGGGAAAAGAGAAATTCTCAGCATCTAACCTGTTTTTTCATCATGAAATTAAACATTTTGTCCATTTTCAGGGAATTGAATTATCACATTATTAATAAATATCTCTTACCTGAGATCATTTTTATGCAGATCTATCAATATATACGCATAATAAGATATAATTTGGTAGCAAACGGGGGGCGTTTGGCATAGTTATTACTGTAGTGAAAAGTGGAGGGAATGAGCTTCAATGGATGCGTAATCTCCTCTCTACAAACCCTTATCCCATAATGAGAGCTGGAAAAGATGGAATTGTACTTTACGCAAACGAAGCATCAGTTCCTTTACTGGAAATATGGAAAATCGAACCTGGAAAAAAACTTCCGTTGGAAATTCTCCCTTTCTTCCGGAAAACGATCAGAAAGAAAGAAGCTTTAAACATTGAAGTAAAAGAGAATAACAAAGAATACTTACTCACTTTTAATCCGGCGGAAAACGAATGTGTACATATCCACGGAATGGATCTTGCCTCCATGACAGCAAGAAAGAAAATACTATTTACGCAGGAAAAGCAGCAAGACGCATTTTCTGAAAACCTGGCGGACCGGGCTGCAGAGATGGTAGTTTCCGCTCTCAAAGCCGAATTCTGCAGAATTTTCAAGTTTTCTCACGACGGCGTTGACCTTCCGGAAAATCAGCCTTCGATTCAGGAAATCGGATGTATTGGACAGCCTGAGAAGTTAGATGAGCTTGCCGGCGGGATCAGTGTCTTTATAAGAATCCAGGGAAAACCCGGTATAGTTGTAACGCTTTACAGAAACAGACCGGATGAGTTTGCCCCTGAAGAAGTACGTTTTTTAAGGTATGTCCTGTCTCTGGTTCGTAAAGTCCAGAAGTGTAAAAGGATTGATGCAGAACTACAGGACAGGATACATTTTTTAGAATCATTACTAGAGGAAGTTCCGAACCCTGCTTATTTTAGAGATGTAAGCCAGACTTTTCAGGACCGCAGTGAGCTTTTCTCCGGGAAAGCTGCCCACTCTCAAGATCAAAAAACTTCAGGGTATTCGATGCATGAACTGGAAGAAGTAATTCCAAAGGAGCTTGCCGCGATCTACAAAAAGAAAAAAGGAGAGGCTTCAGAAGTATCAGAGGAGTTCGGGATGATGCCGGGAATCTGCAGTATGTTCAGGGAAAGTGAGGAGGCATTGAAAATAGCCCTCGAAGTGCAGAAAGTGTTCTGGACAGTCATCAATAATAGTCCGGCAGTCGTATTTTTATGGCGAAACGAGGAAAAATGGCCTGCGGATTTCGTGTCTGAAAATGTTTCACAGTTTGGGTATGAGGTTGAAGACTTCACCTCCGAAAGAATCCTTTACGGCGATATTGTCCATAAGGAGGATCTAAATAATGTCCAGGAACAGCTTGACAGCTGCGTAGAAGACAACTGCGAAGGTTTCAAGATGGAATATCGGATCTGCACAAAAGAAGGGGAATTGCGCTGGGTCGATGAGAGGACATTCATCCAGAGGGATGCAGAAGGTCGCGCCACTCATTTTCAGGGGGTGGTCATTGACATTACCGAAAGGAAGGTTGCAGAAGAAGCCCTTGAAAGAGCCGAGCAGCTCCGGAAAAAAGAGATCAACCACAGGATCAAGAATAACCTGCAAATAGTTTCTTCTCTGCTGGACCTGCAGGCCGAGAAATTCAGTGATAGAAAGGTAATTGAGGCTTTCAGGGAAAGTGAAAGCCGAATTGTTTCAATGTCGCTTATACACGAAGAACTTTATGAATCAGGAAACCTTGACATTCTTGATTTCTCGTCTTATATCCACAAATTAATAGCTGATCTCCTCCGTTCATACAGTACCGAGAGTTCGGCTATCAGGGTAAACCTTAATGTGGAAAAAGTTTTTCTCGGTGTTGACACCGCAGTTTCTCTGGGCATTATAATCAACGAACTTTTCACTAACGCCATCAAATATGCTTTTCCCCAGGGCAAAGGAGGGGAAATAAATGTTGAACTTTTCGGGGAAGGAACCGGAGAAGCAGTAAACGAAAAGGAAATCTCAGGTAAAACCCCTATTCCGAAGATTCCTGATAAAGGTAAGGATATGCATAAACAATTTACTCTTATCTTTGCAGACAACGGGAAGGGCTTTCCCGAAGATGTCGATTTCAGAAACACGGAAACCCTTGGTTTGCAGCTTGTAAATGCTCTTGTGAACCAGATAGAGGGGAGAATAGACCTTGAAAGGGAAAAAGGTACGAAATTTACGCTTAAATTTAGGGAAAGAATCAGGGAAACGGCCTGAAACTTCAAGACTATTCCATTCAGGATGAAATTCTAATAGTAATACCTGCATATTTTTAATTAGAATATTAAAGGGGGTAGCTTAAATGAGTGGAAATCTTTTCAAAAAAATCCTGATTGCAACGGATGGTTCAGAAAACGCCAAAAAAGCAGCTTCTTATGGAATAGACATTGCGCAGGCAACAGGGGCTGAAGTATATGCTCTGTATGTTGTTTCTACCGAGCACGCCGGAACTGCACGGACAGTTATGGGCTGGACTGAGGCATTTGAAGAATATCTTGCAAATCAGGGAGGGGTTGCAACTGGCTATGTAGAAAACCTTGGAAAAGAAGCCGGAGTTAAAGTGGAACCGATGTATCTGAAAGGTGTTCCGGCTGAAAAAATCCTTGAATATGCAGAGGAGAGTAATATTGACCTGATAGTAATGGGCACACAGGGCCTGACAGGAGTCCAGAGATTCCTTATCGGCAGTGTGGCAGAGAATGTTCTCAGGCACTCAAAAGTCCCTGTAATGATTGTCAGGTGATTGTCAGATGATTGTCAGATGATTGTCAGATGATTGTCAGGTGATTGTCAGGTGATTGTCAGGTAATAGTCAAGTAATACAGCCTGAAAAAAGGCCAGTTACTTTTTGCCGTTCGGATTACCAATTTTCCAGAGCAGCATCCAGCATTATCTGGAAACTGCTCATGGTATCCAGTCAACTACTTTTTAGAAGTTTCTGATTGAACAGAGACTCCTGATCCATTTTTAGGGGAATCACAGCTCCTTAATCCTCAATAATCCCTGCCCCTGTAAATATGGCTTTTGCTTCCTCAAAGCTCAGGTCTTCCGGGGGTACAATGATGTCGGATTCCAAGATTTCTTCCGCGCCAAGTGCTTCCCCTTTCTCCTTAATCTCAGAAATCAGCTTCACAAGTTCTGTTCTGAATTCCTCAGCATTTCCTTCCGCAACAAGGGCTACAATTTTGTTATCGATCTGGTTTAATTCATCGCAGAGGGCTTCAGGCGCCCGGTACTGGCCTTCTCCCATGATCCTTATTATCATATTCAGACCTCCTTTCCTTCTTCCGGACCTTTGCTTTCTCCCCCTGTTTTCGCTTTTTCAGGTCCCTTTCCAGCTTCGGCTTTAAGCTTTGCAAGTTCGGATTCGACACTGCTCTGGGTACTGATTTTTGCAAGTTCGCGCTCGATGTCGTCCCTGCCACCTGTAAGGTCTTCGAGTGCGCCGGCTTCCATAAGCTCGTCAATTGCCTCGGCGCGGGCTTTCATTTCGTCAGTCTTATTTTCGGCCCTCTCAAGTGCAAGTCCCACATCTGCCATCTCTTCGCTGATCCCGGTGACAGACTCGTTTATCTTCACCTGGGCTTCAGCTGCTGAGTACTGAGCTTTAATGGATTCCTTTTTTGTCCTGAAGATCTCGACCTTTGTAGAAAGTCGCTTTTCCGAGGCAATGAGCTTTTCTTCCTGTTTTTCGAGCTCCGCAATTTCCCTGTCAATCCCATCGACCTGCTGCTGGAGGGCTGCTTTTCTCTCAAGAGCCATCCTTGCAAGGTCTTCACGGTCAGCAGCAACCGCCTCCCGGGCCTGCTTTTCAAGCTTCTCATTACTCTGAATCAGTTTTGCCCGCTGGAGCTGAAGGCGTTTTTTCGAGGTTGTCACTTCTGCAACGCCTCTCTTTACGTTCTGCAGCAGTTCCAGCTGTTTTTCATAGGAATAATCAAGCGTTTCTCTAGGGTCTTCCATTCTGTTAAGCACTTTGTTCATCTTTGACTTGAATACTGTTTCCATCCTTGCGAATAATCCCATGTGGTTTCCCCGTTGCTTTATCAAAAATTGTTCTGTAAACAGGCTGGCATTTTTTGCCTTATTTTTATGGAGTATGGTTTTTTGAAAAATCCTGGCACTTTTTTCGCAGGACCCTTTTCTTCCTATGTCTTTTGGCTGGAGTTATATTTTTAGTTTATCTGTACTTTACTTTATTTCACTTTACTTTAGCACGTTACTTTATTTCACTTTACTTTAGCACTTTACTTTAGCACTTTACTTTATTTCACTTTACTTTGCCTTCCTCTTCCCGTTCTTCAGGGTATTTTTTCGGCGGGTTCTTTTATACAGGCATTTTTATATATACGGATTGATTATTCGTAGTCGCGCGAACGTTTTATATATTCAAAATACAACTTATCTAAAGATATTATGGCAAAACCTGAGACCAAAACTGAATTTTTTTATACCGAACGAGGGCTCATAGCCGTAGACAGCCCTGTTAAACTCCAGATATTGAATTTACTCAGGAAAGAGCCAAAATCGTTTGACGAAATCGTAAAATATACGGCAAAAGCCAAATCAACCATTTCTGTTCATCTTAATAATCTCAGATCATGCGAGCTTGTTGAAGAAAATTCTGACCCTGAAGACCGACGCAAGAAGATTTATTCCCTGACCTCTCATTACATGGGCTGCTCCCAGGAACCATTTATCGGGCATTACAGCAGCCTGCTGGAAACAGTTGCTGCAAGCGGAAACGACAGGTTCCGCTTTATGGAAGCCCTTTTTCATGTGATGCGATTTGGTTTTGAAGCATACGGGCTTGATAATGCCCCTGTTGTCAGGATGATTGGAATAGATATTGGCAAGCATCTCTCTGCTAATTTTAAATCAAGTAATCCTGAAGACCTGTTTAATGAGATTGCAGGCTTTATGGAAATTCACGGAGACTGCCGGGTCTCGGTGCTCCGGGGGAGCTCTCCTGTGCTTCAGGTCGAAGATGACTTCAAAGCCAGGTCCATGCCGGCAATAGGAAAACCCTTCTGTGCCCTCAGAGAAGGCATCATTGAAGGAATCCTTAAAGAAAAACTGGGAAAAGAGTGCGGCGTCCTGGAAACCGAGTGTTATGGAACCGGGCACACGCGATGTCTGTTTGAGATTACAATATAAATTATTTAATTATACTTACAGTTTTACAGAATAATTTTTGTCCGGAAATCCGCCTTTTAAGAAACAATTCTTTTAACGCAAACTGTCTCACAAAAAGTATACTGGAAAACCTAATTTTCGGATTCAGGTTGGGTTTTCCTTTCAGGCGGATGCAGGGTAATGAAAGTTAACTGGAATCTCCTATTACGACTCCAATTTCGGATTTAAGGCGAGGTCCTATTGCTGCCACGATTCCGGGCCCGTCCGTTTTTTCACGGCACACAACTGCGTGTTCAAGCAGCCCCAGGCGCTCGATTTCGTAAATGTCCCTGCCGTGCCCTGTCCTTTTTATTGCATTTTTTATTTCCGAACGGGTAGCACCATTAATGACAACTCTGTCGGTGCTTGCTTTTTTCCATCCCCACCAGATGTCAAGCTGTTTTTTGGTGAGGCGAGCTTTTGCTTTTTTGTTCCCCTCAAATACCTCAACTTCAACCGGCAGGTGAGGAACCAGCCCGAATCTCGATGCAAGCTGTTTTGGTTTTCCGCTGCCCAGTGCTTTGAGTTCCTCAGCTTCAACGCGCAGAGGGACACCGATGTTGACCACAAAAGCGTCTTCCGGAAAAGCCTGAAGGAAACCCAGGTACACCTTTCCAATTTCAGCTTTTTTTACAGGACTTCCGTACCTGGATGTCAGGATATTTGCTGACACCACGTCATCTTCACCCTCAAGGGAAAACTCTGCCCAGTTTTCCGGGGTAATAGAAACCTCAACCTTTACTTCGAGGTCTTTCAATTCATTCTCAACCAGGCTTTTCAGCAGTTCAGCCATTCTGTCCCGGTTTTTTCCATAAATATGCTGGAGGGTTACAACTTTTTTCATTTTCATCCTGCCACTTTATTCATTCTCTACCTGTGCCCTGTCTCTTATACACATCTCCGAGCCCACGAGACGG
>NZ_JJQY01000055.1:0-43356 GCF_000979295.1 Methanosarcina sp. 1.H.T.1A.1
AGATAACAATACAAGATAACAATACAAGATAACAATACAAGATAACAATACAAGATAACAATACAAGATAACAATACAAATGATGTTTAGAAGCCGAGCATCAGATTAATAATTTTATTTCATTATAAGCAAGCATGTATAGAGTAAGTCTTAGATATAGATAAACAAACATGGTATTTATTTAGCAAAGAGCAAAGTTAGATATGTTAGATATGTTAGATATAATAGAATTATAAAGTAACAGTACAAATAAGAAAATATTTAAAAGCCATAGTTAAGACACAGGAAGATTCGTAATTTCAGGAATCATAATTTCGTGAACTGCCCCCAGGCTAAAGACCTGGAGGTTTTACATTTCTTCCTATAAATTTCATGGACCTTGAATCCGTAAATCCTTGGATCCATAAATCCCTGGATCCATAAATTATGAAAGTTTTGGAAGTTTTGAGAATCTGTCGTTTCATGCACATTGTGGTTTATGAGAGTCAGGGTATTCATCGGAGAGTAAGCGCTTATGACAAAAATAAAAATAGCAATTGCAGGAATCGGGAACTGTGCAAGCTCTTTGATACAGGGCATCGAGTACTATAAAACCGAAGATAAGGATCCCATAGGACTTATGCACAGGGACATTGGAGGGTACGGGCCCAGCGATATCAAAGTTGTTACTGCCTTCGACATTGATGCAAGGAAGGTAGGAATAGATGTGTCCGAGGCCATTTTTGCTCCCCCGAACTGCACAGCGGTTTTTTGTCCTGATATCCCCTCCACAGGTGTGAAGGTTAAGATGGGCAGAGTTCTTGACGGGTTCTCTGACCACATGAAGAATTATGGGGAAAATTACACATTTGTTGTCAGCAGAGAGCCTGAAGCCACAAAAGCAGACATCGTAAAAGAGCTGAAGGATTCAGGAGCCGAAATGCTTCTTAATTACCTTCCTGTCGGTTCTGAAGAAGCTGTCCGTTTCTATGCCGAATGCGCTCTTGAAGCCGGAGTGGCTTTAATCAACAACATGCCTGTTTTCATTGCAAGCAATCCTGAGTGGGCAAAACGGTTTAAAGAAAAGAATATTCCTGTTATCGGAGACGATATCAAAGCCCAGCTTGGAGCAACGATTACCCACAGGGTCCTTGCAGACCTATTTGAAAAACGCGGTGTAAAGCTCGAAAGGACATATCAGCTGAACACTGGCGGAAACACCGATTTCCTCAATATGCTCAACAGGGACAGGCTTGTTTCCAAGCGTGAATCCAAGACCGAAGCCGTACAGTCCGTGCTCTCGCATAGGCTTGAGGATGAAAATATCCATATCGGACCGAGCGACTACGTTGCCTGGCAGAAAGACAACAAGGTCTGTTTCCTTCGCATGGAGGGCAAGCTCTTTGGGGACGTGCCCATGAACCTTGAACTGAGGCTCTCGGTAGAAGATTCCCCTAACTCCGCAGGTGTGGTAATTGATGCCATTCGCTGCTGTAAGCTGGCTCTTGACCGCGGGATAGGAGGAGTGCTGTACTCCCCGGCTTCCTACTTCATGAAGCATCCGGCTATCCAGTACCCTGATGATGAAGCATACCGCAGAACCGAAGAGTTCATAGCCGGAACACGAGAACGTTAAAGCAAGACGGAAAAAAATTCCTGAAGAAGAAATTCCTGAAGGAGAAGAAATTCCTGAAGGAAAAGAAATTCTTATTGAAGACAGTTTTGAGGCCAGAAAATCCCGGAAACATCCGGGAATTTTACGTTTTTCTGTTCCTGAATATTTCCTGCTGACTGAAATTTTTCTACGGAATTGATCTCAACAGAATTTATCTCAATGTTTTTACTGATTTAACGGATTCCTTCAGCCGTAATTTTAAACTCCGCATTTGTGCCTTCGGGACGGGAGCGGTGTTTGAAGAGAGTGGCGCGCCTTGTCCCTTCACCTGTTTTTTCCAGCTGGATGATCGTCTTTGAGATATGTTCCAGGGAACTGCCCCCCAATGGACGCACCCCTCCTGCAATAATATTTGAATATACCTGATTTGTTATAACTGCAACAAAACCGTGTTTGCGAGCCAGAGCATGCAGAAACCCTATCTGGTTGGCAAGTTCTCTGCGGCTTTTTATACCGGCCTCCTCATCTTCGAGTTCAAACCTGTAGTATGAAGTTGCAGAATCCAGAATCACAAGCCCGATATTCTCACCTGCTATCCTCTCAACCTCTCTTACGGACGCATACTGCTCTTCAAAACTCAGGGGTTCGTAGATAATTATGCTCCTGGCTATTTCCTTGGCATTTTCCCCTGCAATCTGCTTGAAACGAACAGGAGAAAGCCCTTCCGTATCTATGAAAATGACTTTCTGTCCCTGCTTTACACATTCCACTGCAAGCTGGATACAGATATTTGTTTTTCCGGTTCCTGCGGCTCCGAAGACCTGAGTTACGATCCCTCTCTCGAAACCTCCTCCCAGGAGGTCATCAAGGGGTTTACAACCGGAAGATAATAGTTTCTCTATGGCGTGACACCTCTCTTTGCACTTGACAGAAGTATGAAAGACCCATGATATAATGCTTTTTTCATAATTTTCAACATATTCGGACAGAATAAAGATTTTCAAGGACGAATAAAAGTATTTAAGTAGACATAGAAGAAATGCTCAGGTTTGAATTCTCAGACCTGAAGAAACGGAGAAAAAAATTTTCATGAATATCTTGAAACTGAAAATATCCTTTACTAATATATTGCAATGTTTTCAAGGAATAAAGCCATATAGATGGTATCCATACCTATATCCATTAAAGTACCACCCATATAAAATAAAGTCTTCTGTACTTGAAAATAGTCCCACAAATCAGGTATTTTTTAAAAAACAGAAGCCCATAAGATTGTCACCAGATCTGATAACAAACAACGGTCTTTGTATACAAAGTAAGAGGGTAATTGTATTCAAAGATGAGTTGAAAAACCATTATAAGTAAGATCTGGCATTTAGAATAATTACCTGGAAATTAAGAGAACCTTCACTCAATAGAGTGAAAAAATGATATCAAGAGGGGCACTCTTTATAAAAAGCATGCCCTGTTCCTATATTGCTGACTAGTCTGGGAGAGTTATTATAGAATAAACCGGGTTGGCTAAGGAATAGTACCCATGCGGGGTTTTGTTTTATTGCTTTGATGCGCTCTGCGCCGGCATACTCACTCTCCGCACACCATAAATAAAACGAGGAAGTAAATAACGAAACATGTAAAAGGCATGTAAGAAACATGTTAAGAAGACTGTACCATTAAATCAGAGGGGCGCAAATTATGGCAAAAATAATAGTTTACACAACGGAACGTTGTCCGAAATGCAATAAATTGAAAAAATTCCTGGAAGCAAATTCAGTACCCTTCGAAGTAGCAGATATGTCCACCCCGGAAGCTCTGACCGAACTGCGTTTCAACGGGGTCTTCACAGTGACAGCGCCTGTATTACAGATCAATAGTGAATTCCTCACGTATACCGAAATATTCCGTGGGGAAGAAGTGAATCCGGAAAAACTCCGGGGAATTCTGTGACAAACCCCGCTAAGCTTCAAAACGACTTAAATAATTTCCATATCCCTCCTTAAAACAACAACTGAAGATGAGAAAATGACAGGCGATATTCTCTTAACCGATGATGAATTATCTGATAATCAGCCAGTGCAAAAGACACTTGACGGGCTCTCCACCTCTTCCCTCCCCAAAAAAGACCAATTATCTGATAATCAGCCCGTACAAAAGACACTTGATGGGCTTTCCGTCTCTCCCCTCCCCAAAGTAAGGACAACAGAAGGTTTCATCCTTAACTGGGACAGGAATATCATTGTAAGCCAGCTCCTGAAAGAAACAAAATTAAGTGAGATCTTCTACAACAAGCCTGCAATCACAAAAGAAGAAGCTGTTGATATTGCAAAAGAAGCGGAAAGGATCATCCGAAAGATGAATATCAAATTTCTTTCAGGACCTCTTATCCGGGAAATAGTCAACAATATTCTTCTTGACAGGGGGCGCGTAGAATGGAGAAATATCATGACAAGAGTCGGAGCTTCGGTCTACGATGCCTACGAAATCGACTCCGGATACGGCTTTGGGGCAAACGATAATGCAAACCAGCTGAACAACGCTGAGACATCCCACAAAAGAAAAGCCGACAAAATGTCCAAAGAGCAAAATCTCCTTCTGATGCCAAAAGAGCTTGCAGACCTGCACCTGAACGGGGACTTCCATATCCACGACCTCGAATACATGGGCACAAGGCCTTTTTGCCAGGACTGGGACCTCCGCTACTTCTTTTATTATGGGCTCATGCCTGATGGAGTAGGCACCCAATCAAGTGTTGCAAAACCTGCAAAGAATGCAGAGGTAGCTTTCCTTCATGCTGTAAAGGCAATGGGTTCGGCTCAGACCAACTTTGCAGGCGGGCAGGGCTTTTACAATTTCCTGACCTTTATGGCTCCCTATCTGGAAGGCAAGTCCGAAGTTGAGATAAGACAGCTTATGCAGATGTTCGTCTATGAAATGATGCAGATGATGTGCGCAAGAGGCGGGCAAACTGTCTTTTCATCCGTGCAGCTTTCCCCCGGGGTTCCGAAGCTCTGGAGAAACATTCCAATTGTTGCCATGGGCAAGGTCTGGGACGGCAAGCAGGCCCCCCTCAGAACCTACGGAGAATTTGAAAAAGAGGTCCGGCTTGGATTTAAGGCCATTATGGATGTCATGCTTGAAGGAGATGCCTGGGGCAAACCTTTCAGCTTCCCGAAGCCGGAAATTTCTCTCGAACCTGACTTTATGGAAGAAAACGAGGAGTTCAACAGGGCTCACCCCGAGCTTCCGACATATCAAGGGCTTTACAGGATGACCTTTGAACTGGCTGCCAAATTCGGAACTCCCTACTTTGACAACCAGCTTCCCGAGTACAGGGGCGCAGGAGAAGGAATTTCATGTTACCAGTGCTGTGCCTACCAGTTCTCTTCAAACCCTACCGACGATAAAGACTTCGGTGACAAGCTTCATTTCAAAGATGGAAGGCATTTCTCTATGGGCTCATGGATGGTTCTGTCCTTAAACTGTCCCAGGGCTGCATACAGGGCTGAATATGATGATGAGAAACTTTTCACCGAACTAAAGACCCTTATGAACAGGGGTGTGGAAGTTTTCAAGATCAAGCGAAAATGGATGAACAGCCTGATCAAGAAAAACAGGATTCCCTTTGCAGCCCAGTGTCCCAAGGACCCGAACACCGGAGAAAAAGGAGCAATGGCTGTGGACTTCGACAGCCTTGTGTATACTATTGGAGTAATAGGAATTAATGAGATGGTCCAGTACCACACCGGCTACCAGATCCACGAATCTCCTGTTGCATATAAGCTCGCCATCCGGGCTATGTTCGAAATGAAAATGCATGCTCAGAAGCTCTCAAAGGAAAACGATATGGAAATTGCCCTTGCAAGGACTCCTGCGGAAACTACAGCCCAGCGTTTTGCAGTCTCAGATCTCCTGCACAGGGAATATGCCGACAAAGCCGAGCTCACAATTAAAGGGGACCTGGAAACCGCAAAGAAAGATTTCAATGAGACCCACGATCTGCCCATTTACTATACCAACGGGACTCATATCCCACCAGGTGCCGATATCTCTCTGCCTGAAAGAATAAAGTATGAGCACACTTTCTTCCCGATAGTAGACGGTGGAAACATCATGCATATCTGGCTTGGAGAAGGTAAACCGGATCCTGACGGCCTGCAGGAACTTGCCATGCATATAGCAAAGAACACACAGACTGGGTACTTTGCCTTCACACGGGACATGACCGTATGCACTGACGAGGGATATGTAGCCGCCGGCCTGCTTGACAAATGCCCGAAATGCGGATCTGAAAATGTGCAGCACCTATCAAGGATTACTGGCTATCTCCAGTCCGTGGAAGGCTGGAACAAAGGTAAGCGCCAGGAACTCAAGGACAGAAAACGCTACAGCACAAGGGAACTCAAATGAGTCCCCTTAACCCTTTTTACGCAAACTGGAAATGGTAACTGCTATGAAGGTAAACTACGCAGGCACTGTTTCGATCTCAACCTGTGACTGGATAGGAAAGGCTGCAGTCACCATCTTTTTTAGGGGATGTCCTCTTCGCTGTCCTTACTGCCAGAACCATCCGTACCTTGAAGGGCCGGGTCTTGTGGAACTTGACTTTGTGAAAGAGCAGATTAAAACATCGAAACCTTTTGTAAGTGCGGTTGTTTTTTCGGGAGGGGAGCCTCTCATGCAGGACGCTGTTGTCCCCCTTGCAGAGTTTGCAAAAAATCTAGGGCTTGCAGTTGGGATCCACACAAACGGTTGTTACCCTGAAAGGGCAGCAGAACTGGTTGAACGGAAACTGGTTGATAAGTTCTTTATCGACGTAAAAGCCCCTCTTGACGATCCCGAGCTTTATGGAAAGGTTACCGGATGGAAAGCGTACAATGGGGAAAGCAGTACCGTCAAAAAGACTCCAGAAGAGATCACATCAGCCATTGCAAAAACGATCGAGACTGCAGATGCCAGCGGCCTGGAACTGGAACTCCGGACAACAGCGATCAGCGGCTTTATAGGAAACGAGAAGGAAATTTCCCTGATAGCAGCCTGGATTTCGGAACATATAAAAAATAGAGAGGTTACCTATGTGCTGCAGCAGGGAATCCCGGAACACAGCCTGCAGGAAGACCTCAGGAAAAACAGGGTTCTGGAGAGAGAGGAACTTCTTGAACTAGGGAAAATAGCAAAAGGATTCCTGGAAAACGTAAGGATAAGGACAAAAGAAGAAGGGGAAGAAATTATCTGATATTGTCTAGCATCATTAAGTAATCTTACTGGTGTCTGATATTTACCGATATTTATTACAATATTTATGGCATTTTACTGGCACTTTTTCCCTTTTTTTGCCTGTATTCCCCGGAACAGATTTTGATCAATTCACTCTTTCATCTTTCTATTAATATGTATCTGATTCTTTTTTATCGGATTCATTTTAACAGAAAAAAATATGTTTAAGGTTCAAATGAATTTGAAGTTTACAAAAGTCTTATACATGCCAAAGCATAAAGGAAACTGATTAAACCCCTGGTAAAACCCCCTTTATCCGGAATTCAATTATCCTGTACCTGGAAGTACAGATATCCAGGAAGTACAGATACCCAGGAATGTTTCCCCAAAGTAGCTCCTGGGATATTCCTGCTGTACTTTGCCAATATATCAAAAACTCCTGTATGCACGCCACCAAACTTTTGTGTAACCTCCGGGGTTACAAAAGTTACATAAAGGAGATAGACTCAGTCCATTTTAACCCGGAGAAGGGTACGTATCTATAAAAAAGGAAAGCGGAAGTCATCGCTTCCAAAAAATGACCATGAAAGAAACAAAAGTATCTTCAATCGGAGAGCGCTCTCTAATCTCCCGCTTATCTGAGATTTTCAATGCCCCTGAAGGAAAGGAAAGAGGACAGGAAGGAATCATTATAGGCGCTGGTTCCGATGACTGTGCCGTCCTTGACCTGAAAGGTGAAGACTGTCTGGTTGTTACGACTGATATGCTGCACAGGACCACGGACTTTCCGGTAGAGATGACTCCCTGGCAGATGGGATGGATGTCCGCAGCCGTAAACCTGAGCGATATTGCAGCCATGGGCGCAGAACCTGCTGGGCTCCTTATGGCAATAGGCATGCCTGCAGACACTGAAATTGCTTTTGTAGAGGAACTTGCAAAAGGCATACAGGCGTGCGCCGAGTTCTGCGGGACTGCTGTTGTAGGAGGTGACCTCGATACCCACGCAGAACTGACAATTACAGGGACAGCTCTGGGAAGAGTTAAAAAAAGTCAGCTCCTCCTGCGAAAAGGGGCAAAGCCCGGAGATCTTGTATGTGTTACAGGATATACAGGATCAGCCGGAGCCGCCCTTGAAGCGATTCAGTCAAAAAAGTCGGTCAGCGAAACCGTCCTGAAGGCTCTTTTTGAACCTGTACCCCGCACGCAAGAAGCCAGGAAACTTGCTGAGTCAGGTGCAGTCACATCCATGATGGATACAAGTGACGGACTTGCAATGTCTCTTTACGACCTTGCCAGGCAGAGTAAGGTAGGTTTCAGGATCCGGGAAAATGCCCTCCCCATCCTCCCGGAAGTCAGAGAGTTTGCCTCAGGTCCCGGGGAACTGCCGGAACTTGCCCTTTACACAGGCGGAGACTTCGAACTCATTTTCACAGTTGACCCGGAACGGCTGAAAAAAGTACAAAATATATGTAACTTGACTATCATAGGGGAATGCACAAAGTACGAAACGGGTATTGTACTCGAATCCCCGGAATTCAAGCTAACAACTATAGAACAGCGGGGATACCAGCAGCTAAAAGCCGAACCGGCTGATTAGCTTTCCTGAATAAACTGATGTTAACCCCCATAAACTAAAAGCCTGGAGTGAGAGAAAAAAATTAAAAATTATTGGCTGAGAAAGCTCACACGATCACAAAAAAAGAGCAAATTTCAGGCTAAACAGACTAAATTCGTAACTATAAAATTAGTAACTATATAATTTATGCACAAGGTTCAGAAGGATAGAATATGAAAAAAGCTAGTTTACAAATTTTTACAGCAATTCTGGTGCTGGGGCTATTCTGTGGGACTGCATCTGCAGTTCCAAGTATAATAGGAGATGTCACGCCCTCACAGAATTCTCCTGTTACAGGAACAGTGGGTGCAACTCAAACGTTCACCATTCCTTTAAACGAAACAGCAAGCGTTATATGGACTGAAAATGGTGTGGCCACAACAATACCAACTGAAGCAAACAATATTACAACTCTCAATCACGTGTTCAAGTTGGGTTCTTACCAGGTGGTCGCTTCCATAGAAGGAGTAGGACAAATAGCAGCCTGGAATGTGGAAGGTAAACAAGCAGTTCCGGTGATTACCTTATCGGACCCTTCGTCATCAAGTGTCAGCAACAACGCAGGAGAATTAAGGAAGTTCACCGCAACTGTGAACCAGATATCGAATATGACATGGTACCTTGATGGAAATTTCCTTTACACAAACCAGTCTGTAGATTCGTCTTCATATACGAGCAGTTCTGCAACAGTGGGTACACACACAATCAAAGTGGAAGCAGCGAACATTAACGGAACTGCAGATCCACAATCCTGGACATGGACGGTAGGAACAACAGTTCCGGTGATTACCTTATCTGACCCCTCGTCATCAAGTGTCAGCAACAACGTAGGAGACTCAAAGAAGTTCACCGCAACTGTGAACCAGATATCGAATATGACATGGTACCTTGATGGAAATTTCCTTTATACAAACCAGTCTGTAGATTCGTCTTCATATACGAACAGTTCTGCAAAAGTGGGTACACATACAATCAAAGTGGAAGCAGCAAACGTTAACGGAACTGCAGAATCAAAATCCTGGACATGGACGGTAGGAACAAACGGCGTACCTGTCACTGTTGACCCATCAGAAGGGACAGTTGAGATCGCTCAGGGAGGATCCAAGACCTTCTATGTCAATTATACACAGCCTATCAAAGTTGAGTGGTTTGTCAATGACGTGTCGACGAAAATCGAAGAAGGTGTAACTTCCTCTTCATACGAATTTAAAGGAGATACTACCGGCGAATACAATCTTAAAGCAGTGGCCAGTGACCCCAGCAACACTTATACTTCATCGACAAAAACATGGACTGTGAAAGTCCAGTCCAAGTACTATTCAAGCGGGAACAGGATCTGGGAAGAGGGGATGGCCACTACATACACATGGAATGCCCAGAGTTACTCAGGCTTCTATTATGACCTTGATACCGGAGTGTCTTCTGAAGAGATGACCATCACGGATATAGGCAGAAACATAGGTGACGGAGACATCGAGTACAGCACAAAACCTACTACAACTGACTTTGAGCACGGAGAATGGGGCTCATACCAGATAATAGGATTTATGGCAGAGAAATACTTCGCAGGCTACATTAACGAGAACACCACAGTTGAAGGAATAGACGATGTAAGCCTGATATCCGACGGTGTACTTGCCAAAATCCTGATCGACAGTGATGATAAAAAGTCCGCATATTCAGGAGACGCCCTTGTGCTTGAAGATGGTTATTCCCTGAACATTGTGGAAGTAGATGTTAATGGAAAATCCGTCTGGGTCCAGCTTGAAAAAGACGGAGACGTCGTGGACGATGATTTCATCACCTCTGGCCAGGACTACACCTATGAAGCCGAACTCGGAGAAGCAGAAGACGTACCCATAATCATTGCCCATTTCGGCACGGTTTTTGCAGGTGCTGAGACCTCTGCAGTCTTCATACAGGGTCTCTTCCAGGTCTCGGACAACTATGTGGAACTTACAAATGGAGATTCCTACGGGGAAATGGAAGTAACATCCCTCAGCAGCAGTGAAATAAAAATGAAGAATGAGGACGATATAGGCCTTGATAAAGGTGACACAATCGACCTTATGGGTAAGATACAGCTTCAGGTAGCTGATGACAACACACTGCGCTTTGCCCCTGTCCTTGATACCACAGAGGAAGGAACTTACGAACTGCGCGGGACTGTATACGATAAAGATGTCGATGGGGACTCTCTACCAACCTGGACACCCTACAACTTTGAAGGCTTCTATTACAACATAGATGAGGGAATAGGGACCGAAAAGCTGGAAATCCAGCAGTTTAGTGACAGGGAAATTCCCTCAGGAAAACTGGTCTACACGTCCTCACCTCAACCTGTTGAGTTTGAACATGACGATTGGGGCAATTTCACAGTTGTCGGGTTCATGGCAGAAAAATACTTTGCAGGATATCCAGATAATACCGCCGACGGAAAAATTAATGATGTGAGCGTTCTTTCGGATAATGTCCTTGCCAAAGTCCTTACAGACAGCGATGACAAAGAGTCCATGTACTCGGGTTCTGCCCTTGTGCTTGAGGACGGCTATTCTTTGAACATCCTGGAAGTCGATATTAATGGAGAATCCGTCTGGGTCCAGCTTGAAAAGGACGGAGACGTCGTGGACGATGATTTCATCACCTCTGGCCAGGACTACATATATGAAACCGCACTCGGAGAAGCAGAAGACGTGCCCATAATTATTGTCCATTTCGGCACGGTTTTTGCAGGCGCTGAGACCTCTGCTGTCTTCACACAGGGCATCTTCCAGATCTCGGATGATTACATTGAAATTAATAATGGGGATACCTTCGACGAGATGGAGATCACCAGCGTCTCAGAAAGTGGCATCACAATGAAGAACGATGATGATATCGGGCTTGGTGATGACGATACCATTGACATTATGGGCGACGTCAAGTTCAAGACAGCTGATGACAACACTCTCAGGTTCTACCCCTTCGTTGAAGTCGAAGGTGAAGGCGGATCCAGCAAGGAACTCGCGATAAGTTTGCCTGATGAGATTATTGTAGGCGAAACTTTTGAGATCAAGGTGAATGCAGGTAATGACTCAATAGAAGGCGTCAACGTAAAGGTCGACACGGCCAGCGCAGGCAAAACCAATGCAGATGGAATTGTTGAGTACACTGCCGAAGAGGAAGGAACCTTCAAGATAACCGCCGAAAAGGACGGGTACACCACCGCAAACAAGAACGCAAAAGTCATTCCTCCGAAAGAGAAGATGAGCCTCACTGTCTCTCCTGAAACAGTGTATAAAGGAGATACGATTACCATAGAGGCATTAAAAACAATTGGCGGAGACCCTATTGAAGGTGTAAACGTCTCAATCAATAGTAAAGCCCTTGGAAAAACCGGATCCGATGGAAAGATTACGTTCACCACGGAGGAAGTCGGTAAAATCAAAATCAACGCTGCCAGAGAGGGATTCCTTGACAAGAGCGTTGAAGTCGATGTGAAGGACTATGAAGCTATCTTCGAGTTCTCCAACCTGGTAATTGACCCGATAGAGGTCAGAGCCGGAAAGGAAACAACAATCACTATTAATGCCGAAAACACGGGTAATGCTGCAGGGAATTACAGCGTGGAACTGTTTGTGAACGAAAGTTCGGTTGATTCAAAGCAGATTTCCCTTGATATAGGAGAAAGCACATCAGTGACCTTCAAACACAGTGAAGAGGTCCCAGGCATCTATAATGTAAAAATAGGAGGGCAGGAGGCCACCTATAAGGTAAAAGAAAAGTCTTCTATGTGGCTTTATGCCCTGATAACTATTATCCTGTTACTGGGCGGCGGGATAGCTTACATGTTTACCAAAGGCGGCTGGAATGCGGCAACCATGCAGGCAAAGATAGATGAACTTATAAAGTCGGCAAACCTGAAAAAGTAAAAGTAGTAAAAGTAATAGAAAAGCTGAGAAAACAGGAAACTCAAACAAAAAAGAATTTAAATTCCCGCGTTAACTGAAAAACGCGGGTTTTTTCTATTTTTAAAAAAGAGATTCGATTATTAAGTACTTATTTTAAATCTTTAGATTTAGCAGGTAGTTTACTCCATCTTCTTGATCGCACGTTCGATGGCATCTATCAGGCTGTTCTTCGGGGCGATGGTTGTGACGGGGATGTTCAGTATTTTTTCCACTGTGGGACCCACGATTGGGGCACAGACCAGGGCTTTTGCTCCGTCCCTTTCGGCATTTACAGCTGAAATAATTGCTTCTTCCATAGATGTTGCCGAGTATTCCCTGATGGTGACAAGCCTACCCCCAATCTTTTTCTTCGTCTCAACGATGTTATCGAGCACCGAGCGGGCAGCAATTACGGCGATAAAGTCCCCGCTGTCGGACTCCTTAATTTCACGGATCGTTTTTACAATCTGGCGGAGGGTTTTGATGTTGGGGTCCCGGTTACCCGATAGGATCTTATAAAGGGTACTTGGAGGGATGCTTGCTTTTTTAGCAAAATCCACAGCAGTCAGATTAAGGTCCTCCTTAATTACAGCGGAAAGTGTTTTCTGAAACACTTCATCGGACTCAAATGCGGATTTGATGACCTTGTCTGCAACATTCATTAAAATTCAACCTCTGATCCTGTAAAAAATTTTAATAAATATAAAGGATTCACGTTTTACAGGAGTTTTGTTCCTGAATGAGAAATATCTCCAGATGTATTAATACATTTGGGTCATAATAGAAAGGCATTTGAGAAAGTATATATAGTAAATTTCGAAGAGCATTAGGTGTAAGAGACTAATCTTCATTTTCACGGGAATTGTTCTTTCAAACAAGAAATGAAAGAATGGGAGGAGAGAATGGCTTTTTAAACAGAGTTATAAAAAGCCAACAAAAAAGGGGGGGAAAAGACCTGCAGATTTTCCCGAAGAAAGCCCGATCCCAGTATATCTTATTTAGCAGGTGAGATATTATTGTTAGAAGAGATAATTATTGAGGTGAAGTTTTGAGAAAATCAAGCATACTTATCCTTACTTTACTGCTGGTCGCATCTATCTTCGTATCCGGTTGTGTATCCGAAGATACGGATGAAAACGTAACTGTAGAGGCTCCTGCAATTACTGAACTGAACATCGGCTACCAGCCGAGTACCCACCAGATTGCATACATGACTGCCTATGAGAAAGGATGGTGGCAAGAAGATCTTGCACCTTACGGAATTAAAAAAATAAATGAATACCAGTTTCCGACAGGCGCTCCTGAAATGCAGGCTATGATGGCTGGAGACCTGGACATAGCCTATGTTGGGGCAGCCCCTGCTATTAAAGCCCTTAGCAGTGGACTTGATGCAAAGATTATTGAACCTGTACAGATAAATGGCTCAAGTCTGGTTCTCAGGCCTGAGAACGAGTATGAAAGCCCTAAAGACCTGAAGGGACTCAAAATCGCCACCTTCCCCCCAGGAACAATTCAGGATACCCTGCTCAGAGACTGGCTCACGAAAAATGGACTTGACGTTGAGAAAGATGTGACAATCATTCCAATGGGCCCCGGAGACGCTGTTACTGCTATCTTAGCCAAGCAGGTTGATGCGGTATTCCTGCCTCACCCCTCCCCTACAATTATCGAAGAAGAAGGTAATGGGCGTACTATCGTACAATCTGGAGAGATGAGTCCAAACCATGCCTGCTGTGTGCTCCTGGTTAGTGGAAAACTTATCAGGGAACATCCGGATCTTGTGGAGCAGATTGTGAAGACCCATATAAAGGCAACCGAATACAACACGGAAAACATCGATGAAGCTGCCCAGATATATTCAAATAAGACTACTACAGATCTTGAAACTGTAAAGACTTCTCTTGAGGAATGGGATGGAGCCTGGATTACAGATCCTGCACTGATTGAAAACTCAACTGTCGAGTATGCTAACATTCAGTATGAACTCAAATATAACGAGAAAAATCTGACAGAAGAAGAAATATTTGACACCAGCTTCTACGAAGCAGCCATAAAAGAGGAATAAAAAGAGTTTTAAAGAAAATTTTTGAGATAAGTTCAACTGCCTCTATTACAAGAAGGGGCAGTTTGAACTCCAATTTGTTCTAAAAACGGAAAACTGCCGGAAAGATAAAAAACTAAGAATCCTTTTAATAAGACATGAAAATTAATTTCATAAAAACAATTGAAGAAAAAGGCGTTGAAGCATTATCACTTATATTCGTAGTTGCTGTATGGCAACTTGTCGCGGATAGGATCGTACAGAACAAATTGCTTCTGCCGAGTTTTTATGATGTGGTAATCGCTTTTTCCGTGATTGTCAAAAACGGGCTAATTTTTATGGATACCCTGACAAGTTTACTTCACTTTTCAATTGGTATTGCTGCTGCGTTTATACTCGGAATCCCTCTGGGAATAGCCATGGGATGGTTCAAAGCAGCAAACAGGGCACTCGACCCTATAATAGAAATCCTGCGTCCGATTCCTCCTCTTGCCTGGATCCCCTTTGCAATAATATGGTTCGGGCTTACCCATCAGGCAGCAGGTTTTGTTGTGTTTGCAGGAATGATCTTTCCCATTATCATCAATACCTATACGGGTTTCAAAAATGTACCGAGGGTTTATGTTGAGGCAGCAAAGGTTCTCGGTTGTAACCGGAACATAGACCTCATCCGCTTTGTTGCGATTCCCTCAGCCATGCCCTCAATTGCTGCAGGAATCAGGATTGCAATGGGTGTAGGCTGGATGTGCCTTGTAGCTGCAGAGATGTTCGGAGTCAGCAACATGGGGCTCGGCTACCAGATATGGCATAATTATTACCTGCACAGGATGGATTTTGTACTCGTCTATATGCTCCTGCTGGGGTTCATAGGTCTTTTAATAGACCGCTTCTTCAGATACTATGTGGATGAAAAAATGTTAAAATGGAAATCAGGAACTGTGGTATAAAATGGGGCAAGTAAGTGTAAAAAAGGTTTCACGGATCTTCGGAAAAAAAGAAGAGGGGTACGGGACCGAAGCTCTGCTTAACATAAGTTTTGATGTGCAGGATGGAGAGTTTATCTGCCTCCTCGGGCCTTCAGGCTGCGGGAAGACAACACTGCTCCGGATAACTGCAGGGCTTGAGACCCTGACCTCAGGGGAGATTACACTCAATGGAGTTCCTATAACAGGCCCTGATCCCAAAAGGGGCATGGTTTTCCAGCAGTATTCTCTCTTTCCATGGAGAACCGTTATAGATAATATCACCTTTGGGCTGGAAATGCAGGGAATCAAAAAGAGCGAAGCCCGGAAACAGGTGGAAAAGTACCTGGACCTTGTGGGTCTTGGCCAGTTCAAAAACAGCTATCCACACGAGCTCTCAGGAGGTATGCAGCAAAGAGCAGCCATTGCAAGAGCTCTTGCTAACGAGCCTGAGGTCCTCCTTATGGACGAACCTTTCGGAGCTCTTGATGCCCAGACTCGAAATGTACTTCAGGATGAACTCCTGAAGATATGGGAACAAAAACATGTAACATTCATTTTTGTAACGCACAGCGTGGACGAAGCTGTCTTCCTCTCTGATAGGATAGTGGTTATGACCTCAAGGCCCGGAAGGGTAAAGGAGATTGTAAAGGTGGACTTACCACGCCCACGTAGCCGCACAAGTCCGGAAGTAAACAGTTTAAGGGACCATGTCCTCAAACTTCTGGAAGAGGAACGGTTCAGCAGGTAAATTGTTGAAAAAAGTGCAGTTATCGAAAGAGGAAGTTATCGAAGAAGGAGCTCCTTGAAGGCTTGAAGGAAAAGAAACTGCTAAAGAGGAAACTGCTAAAGAGGAAACTGCTAAAGAGGAAGCTGCTAAAGAGGAAGCTGCTAAAGAGGAATTTACTGAAAAAGGTGCGAATAAATCGTGAACAAATCGAAGATCATTGTTCGGCCCGAATAATTACTTTTGTTAGCGGCTCTACTCTTTTCACGGCAACCTTCCCCACAAGCTCAAGAGTCCCTCCCGCTTTTACTGAACCGAAAGAGCAGCCAGGTCTTGCACGGATGTCCCCCTCACAGGCCGCAACATTTACCCTTGCTCTGTCAAGGAGAACAAGTTCGGAAACCGTTTCTATACTCCCTAGAATTTTTGCTGCCGCAGAGATAAGGGCACTTTCGGCTTTCACATTGCCCTGAATAATCGAACCTTTCCCGAGTTCAAGCCTGCCCGATACGGTGAGACTTTTCCAGAACTTCACTTCCTGCCCGACAATAACATTGCCGTTCAGCATAAGGTCCTCTTCAAAAAAAGCTCTTTTTTCAATCACATAAGTGTTAGACCGGGGGTGGTACTTGATAAAGCGCATCATTAAAAATCACTCTGGGTTACTGTCCCCGACTATCAATCAAAGAAAGCCGCAAACAACTGGTTTTTAAGACATCGGGAAAAACTTTGTCAATTGGATTTCAAAGTATGATTGAACACCTATTATATAATAGCATCGAATGTTCACTATTGGAGGTCCCAACAAAGATTGGTAAAGGTTAATGTATGAACAAAGGAAACTAAACCAGGAAGAACAGACTGAAAAAAAGAGATTCCGACACATTCTGGAAGCCGGAAATTAGTGAGAATATCTGAAATTAGCAACAAAAAGACTGAAAAATGCTTTATTTATGATTTTTCAGTCCTATTGTCCTTATATTAAATTGTCCTGCTTACTCAACGAGGCTGGCAAAACCGTATTTGGGAAGTACCCTTTCGATTTTGATCCTGACCTCGTCGCCGACCTTGGTGCCCGGGACAAATACTACAAAGCCCTCTATGCGGGCAATGCCGTCTCCCTGGCGGGCAAGGTCCTGGATTGTAACATCGTAGACTTCGCCTTCTTCAACAGGAACAGGGCTGCTTTCTTCTCTGAACATTAAAATCATTCCTTTAATTTAGTAATATTTGGCGTAACAGAGTCGTTTTTCCGGTTGCACTTACTCGACAACGCTTGCAAATGCAAATTTCGGAAGTACCCTTTCGACCTTAATGCGAACTTCATCGCCGACTTTGGTGCCTGGGACAAAGATTACAAAGCCCTCTATTCGAGCAATGCCGTCTCCCTGGCGAGCAAGATCCTGAATTGTAACATCGTAAACTTCGCCCTCTTCTACAGGGACTAAGCGACTTTCTTCTCTGAACATGAAAACCATTCCTTAATTATTTGAGTTAATTTTTAGCATTAATTAAATTGATTCTTTTACCCACACTTACTCGACGACACTTGCAAATGCGAACTTGGGAAGAACCCTTTCGACCTTAATCTGGACTTCGTCTCCAACACTGGTGTTAGGAACAAAGACTACAAAACCCTCAATACGAGCGATGCCGTCTCCCTGGCGAGCGAGATCCTGAATTGTAACATCATAAACTTCGCCCTCTTCGACAGGGACTGAGCGACTTTCTTCTCTGAACATTATAAATCATTCCTTTAATATTACTTTAATTAAAACTTAACATAATTAACTGATTTCTCAACCCAAACTTACTCGACAACGCTTGCAAATGCAAATTTCGAAAGTACCCTTTCGACCTTAATCTGGACTTCGTCGCCAACACTTGTATTCGGGACAAAAACTACAAAGCCTTCGATACGGGCGATGCCGTCTCCCTGGCGAGCAATATCCTGAATAGTTACGTCGTAAGTTTCGCCCTCTTCAACGGGCACAGAAATACGTTCTTCTCTAAACATTAGATTCATTCCTTTGACTTTTTTAATCAGCTTATGAAAGCTCCATCGATAGAACAGAAAAGAGTAAAAACAGTACTTAACAAGCCAAACTTGAAAAACCAAATTTAGGAAGTACGCATTCTACTTAATCTATTACGGTGAACTAATCCCCAATAGAGCTTCAGATAAGTTAATTAATTGGTCATACTCATATCCGCTTGTATATAATATTTTGCTTTAATACATTTCAAAAAAGAAAAGTAAAGAAGTTGGGAGATTATCTGAAAATTGATTTCTAGAGTTCAGGATTCTTACTTCAAAAACACAATAAGTAATGACAGTCATTAATAATTAATATAAAAAATAAAACTGCCCATAATAAAAGGCAGTTTTACCATAAAAAGCAACGTGTTCATATAAAAGAAAGATTCGTCCGGATCTTAAGGGAACGCAGAAAAAAAACTCTGCGTTCATATTCTAAAAAATGTAGTGAGTGCTTCCTTAAGCGCAACCTATAAATAATTGAAATACATTGTGAGAGTCGCTCATAAAATGAGAACTACAATGCGTGGGCTCGTAGCTTAGTCAGGCAGAGCGATGGACTCTTAATCCATAGGCCGGGGGTTCAAATCCCTTCGAGCCCGCTAATTTCACTAATCTCTTTTTATAGTTTTCTTTCATAGAATTCGTTTTCGGAAATCCTTTTCAAACCTTTATCCGACTCCTTAAATCTTAGCCGCAGATGATTCAGATAACCCGGCTAAAGAGTGTTTCTGAAGTCTTAAGCAGTATGCTGATGAGAAACCTTATGCCCTATGTTCTCCTAAGCATTGTACAACTTTCAGATCTATGCAACTCTAACAGATATCTTTCTAAACAACTCTAAAGACCTTTCTGAAACCCTCTCCAGTAAAAGAACCAATCGAGCCAGAACCAATCGAGTATGGAAGAGAGAAATAAGAGTTAAAGGAAGAAGTTATCAACCAGAAAGACAAAATTCGAAATCAAAAAAAATATTGGAGTACGACCCTGATGCCAAAAGTAAGTGTTGAAATCCCTCAGGAACTCCTGGATGACCTCAACAGGCATGTGGGAGATAACAAAAAATTCGTCAGCCAGTCTGATGCTATCCGAACTTCCATTCGTAAAATGCTGGACATGATGGACGACATAGATAGAAGGCGCGGAAGGCTGAATGAGTAACTTATAAAATTAAAAAAGAAGCTCATGAAGCCAGAAGACAGGAAAAGTCATGCGGAAGCAAAAAACAAAAACTTAATCAGAAGGCTGATCTGAACCAGAAAATTTTCGAAAATTATCGGAGACGCCTGAAAAAACACCCCATTATTTCTACTGTGTTTTGACATCAGTGGACTAATTTTATGAGATTTACAGGGTCTAGCAGAGTTTCCACTGGAGAGAAAAATGAGGGCTGACCTGGATATAGTTAAGAGAGTTTTCTGAATATTTCTGGTTGACTTATCAAAAAGAAATGGTTTCAGGGTTAACAACTTTCCCTGAAATCCCTGATGCCCTGCGCAACGTTCGAAAGCAGGATAAATGCTATCCTCTGATTGGGCCAGGCGCCCAGACCGCAGTCAGGACCCACATACTTTATCAGGCCGCCAAACCGCCTATAAGCCAGCTTCAGCCTTTTTGCAATAACAGCCGGAGTTTCCAGTTGTGTAACAATTTCGGGAAGATACTGCTGATCCTTCCAGACGTTGGTACAGTATTTCTCATTCAGGACCCCTGCCAGGGAGTAGATATCTGTTCTTGCGATTCCGAGCCTCAGGAAAGAATCCGTGTCTTCAAGCACTTTTTTGTCAATAAGCTCCAGATAGGAAGGCGTGCCTGCAGACTCCACCCCTATCACATTGATTGTAGGAGTCTCACAGGCAAAATTGTAGTAGAGGGGCGAATGAAGATGGATTTCCACATCAGCCCCCCTCTTACTCGCTGCCTTGGAGGCTTCGGTAAGGGCAGAGACTATATCGTTCTCCTCAAAGGCAAGTTCAGGGTTCAGCCCTATGCTTGGCTCATCAATTGAAACTGTTGCGATCTTGAAATGTTTTGCAGATTTCATAGAGTTCCGGACGAATTTGTTTACGTTTTTTGCAAAAAGAGAATATATGTCCGTATACCGTGTACCCCCAAATTCCTTAAGGTAAAGTTCTGTTGGGCCGGTTACACAGATCCGGACCTTTAAGGTTTCCCCGAATTTTTCTTTATAGGCTTTTGCAACCGTTTCCAGAGCCTCAAGCTCTTCGATCCTTGCACACTCCAGTTTTACCTCAAAGGGGCTTTCAGTACAATCAGAGTCCCGGATAACCTTCAAAAACTGTTCATTCATATCCTGGTACTGAGGATAAGTAGGGACCTCTACGCCTGCATCGATTTTCTGCTGAAAGGCATCATTGATTACAGTAAAGAGTTTCTCATCTTCTGCTCTTGTTTTAAAGGCGTTTCGGACCCATTCCTTGCCGACTCCTTCAGGGAGGGGATAGCTTCCGATATCGTCAAAGATGATTTCTTGCATGCCCTCTTAGTATACCTTTAAGAATTTAGCATTATTGGAAAGACAGTAAAATTATAAAAAGACAGATGGGAAAAACGGGGAATTTACCTCTCAGAGCAAATTCCCGTGAAACAAATTCATTAACCAGGGAGAATCGTTATAGGAGCTGCTTCTTTTCTGCATTAAATGCGTTGATGCCTTTTGCGGTATTCTCAAGCAGCCTGAAAGCAAGTTCCTGGTCAGGCCAGTATGCCAGCCCACAGTCCGGACTTGCATATTTTATGCAGTCCCCGAGAATAGAAGAGGCTTTCTCAAGCCGCTTTTTAATGACCTCAGGCGTTTCCATGTCAGTTACAATCTTTTGCATGTACTCTTTTTCTTTCCAGGCATTGACTCCATAGGTCTCGTTAACCATGCCCATAAGGCTGGAAATATCAGTCCTCGAGACCCCGAGCCTTATGTAAGTATTCGAATCCTCCAGGACTTTTTTGTCCATGAGATCTATGTAAGAGGGAGTTGCAGCATACTCAAACCCGATAACATTGATAGGGGTCTCGCAAACAAGTTTATACTTTAATGGAGAGTGCAGATGGATCTCCATATCTGCTCCCTGTTTTCGCGCGTAGGTAGAAGCCAGAGTAAGGGCAGAGATGATATCAGAGTCAGAAAACTGGATTCTATCGTTCATTCCAAGACTTGGTTCGTCCAGAGAAATAACCCTGATTTTGAAATTTTTCGCAGCTTTAAAAGCCTGTTTTATGAAATTCTCGATATTCAGAGCCATGATATGATATGCATCTGAAAAAGCAGTTGCTCCGAAAGCCTGAAGGTACAGGTCCGTAGGGCCAGCAACGCAAACTCTAACCCCCAGAGTTTCCCCTGTCTCTTCCCTGTACTGCTTTGCAACCTCGTCAATTATCTCGAGCTCAAGGATTTTTGCGTGCTCCTCTTTTACCACATAAGGCTCATAACAGTTCTTTTCATCTTTGATTATGTCCAGAAACTGCCCGATCATATCCCGAAACTGCGGATAAGTAGGAACGTGCACTCCAACATCGATTTTTCTCTGGAAAGTCTCCCTTACCAGAGAAAAGAGTTTTTCGTCCTCGTCCCGGTTTTCAGCTGCAACTTTCACCCATTCCCTCGTGAGACCCTCAGGGGTGGGAAGGCTGCCTCCGTCTATAAAAGTGATGTCCTGCATATGCGTAATGTAAGACAGATCGGGTATTATAAGTATTGGAATTACTCTGGATAATAAATTTAAAAGCATGGATGCTGAAGCTTTTTTAATTACAGAATGGACCCTGAGGTTTCTAAAAAAAGAAAGTATAAATTATTTAATTAACTGATTATAGAAAGAAATTTAAGGCATTGAAGATTATATAATAAAAGAGGTCTTTAGGGAAAAATTCCCTTAAAAGTTTCCTGTGAGAAAAATAAGGAAATTAAAGGGAAATAAATTAAGGCTTGATTGGGGGAAAATAGCTAGATATGGCCTTAACTGGAATAAAATAGATTAGTTGTCACACCATAAGAGACGCATCACTTTATGGAAAAAATAAATATGCTTCTTTGAGGTCATTTCTGGAAACTGATCCAGAAAGAAGAGCTTCCGGAAACTGAGTTTTTCGGAAATTAAGTTTTCCAGAGACTGACCCAGGAAACAGGATCAAGAATTGGATCAAGAGCCAGATCAAGAATAAAATCCCATACTTTCAGCCCTTTCCTGATATTGTTGAAATAATCCTCAGAATTCAACCAAAAATGTGTCTTCGACCAGATATATCCGGGTACAGAAAACCACCAAAATACACTACGAGAAAACCACCAAACTATACCTGGATGCAACAAAACCCCGGCTTTATAGTTTATTTAGAGCCATCGAAATTTAAAGCTGGAGACATGATGTCCAAATTAATAAGAAACACTATAAAATATGTATCAGTAAACACCATCTTACAGACTCTGAATGTGTCTGTCAGATATTTAGCTAAAATAAGTTGTAGCTCTGAAGTATCTGGAGCACTAACGATACCTGGTCTGCTTTTGAGCATGCAGAAAATAACTTCTGTTTTATCCAATCAGCTGCCACGGACAGGGTTACTTAATATCATTTTTTCATACAGTAGCCTTTTTCCATACAGCTTAAAAGTTTCCTTAAGAAATGGCTGTAAGAAAAAATTATTTTCAGGTACACAGCAGAGGGCTTTGACTTTTATTACATACTGTAAAATGTCCAATTTGGGGGTATGAACGATGAAAAATGAAATAAAGTTACTGAATGAATATTATCCCTGGAAAGAAGTAAAATTTAAGGGAGCCAGATGTTATCTAAAAGGAAACGTCTTTTTCGAGAATAACCTCCTGAGTCCGGAAAAACTTGCTGAGTTGATATCCCCTTTAATCTGTAAAGAGGGGCAGGGCAAGGAAAAAGAAATCAGAGATCTTCTCAAGCAATTAAATGGGGAGTTTGCGTTTGTTGCCGAAACTAAAAATACCATACTTTGCGCTGTTGATAAAACAAGAAGCATTCCTTTGTTTTATATAAAAACAAAAAACAATTTTATTGTATCAGACAGTGCCTACTATTTAAAAGATAAAATTAACCAGCACCTGAATGAGGAAAATGCAGCAGAGTTCATGGTTGCAGGATACGTAACAGGTAATGAGACACTCTTTAAAGACATAAAGCAGATAAGAAACGGGGAATTTTTAAATTATCAGAAAAATGAAAAGAGTCTGAAATCCTGTTGTTACTTCAGATTTTTACATGGAGACTACTACGAACTACCTGAGACCGAATTGCTTGAGATGCTGGACCAAACCCTTGTAAATACCTTCTCAAGGCTTATAGACAGCACCAGCAAGCAGGGAAAGCGGCTGGTAGTACCTTTAAGCGGTGGGCTTGATTCACGCATCATTGTTGCAATGCTGAAAAGGCTTGGAGTTAATGATGTAATATGTATGAGTTATGGAAGGAAGGGCAGCCGAGAATCAGAGATAAGCAAACAAGTTGCAGAAGCCCTCGGATATGAGTGGCTTTTCGTAGAATACACAGCGAAAAAATGGCGTGAATGCTATAATTCAAAAGAAGCCGACTTATTCAGGATATGGGCTGGAAACCTATCATCTCTACCACATATGCAGGACTTTCCGGCAGTAAGAGAATTGAAGGTCCAGGGAAAGATTCCAGAAAATTCAGTATTCGTCCCCGGACACAGTGGAGATATGCTTGCAGGCAGCCATATTCCTCCATATTGCCTCGACAATTCCGCGGATTTCAATTCGGAAGCCTATCTGGCAGCTTCCTTGAAAAAACATTATAATCTCTGGAAATGGCCTTATGATCAGGAGCTTGAAAACATCTTCAAACAGAGGATAAGCAAATCAACATCCGGACTGGAAATCAAAGATAATGAAACATTTGCAAACGCAATAGAATACTTTGATTTTAATGAAAGACAGGCAAAGTTTATTATCAATTCAGTCAGGGCCTATGAGTTTTTCAGATTTGGGTGGAGAATTCCGTTCTGGGACACAGAATTGATCAACTTCTTTTTGAAAGTTCCGATAAAATACAGAATAAACCAGGACCTCTACAAGAAATATGCCAGAGACTGTCTGTATTCAGGGGATCTGGAGATACTTAAAAAAATCGATTGTACTACCGATATACTGAACCTCAAGATCCTGGAAAAGCGCTCAAGGTATGAAAAACTCCTTCATTACAGTACATTCATTCATAGCTACTATGATGAAAAAGTGAATAACCCGGTATGGGGAAGATACTTTGAAAACCCTCTTATCTCGAGACTTCGAATTAAAATTTCCAGATATGAGAACGAAACTATTGAAGAATATCCACTACTGAAAACGATTCTGGAATACAGAAATGAAGAAAAGTACCCTCTATCAGTGAACGGAATAAGTGCTCTGGAATACCTGGCAGGCATCAAGGGAGAAGCTTATTCGTCCAGAAGCAAGAAGGTTGTGAAGCGGGCTGGTGCCCCGGAAAAAAGGCCTCTTTAATTAATAGAGGCTGAGCAAAACTCACGATAAGATTTGGGGAAAAGGGCAGGTAGAAAATTTCTGAACTTTGCAGTTATTCTTTTCTCCCTCTTCTTATCCCAACGTTCTGCCATATACAAGCAGAATTCGGCTGGCAATTTACTTGAAGAAACTGCAAAACTGAAGATTATCGAGAACATTGACAAAAATAGGATAAATGAAAGATTTAATTTGCTTATTTCTCTGATAACAGAAGATTAAGTAATTGGATTTATTTAATGTGTTTTCGATTAAACTGACTTTCCGAAGATGTCCTCTGAAAAATACAAAAAATAAAGAGATTGAAGAAAAGCCAACCAATTCAAAAAAATGGTCCGGTAAAACTGTAATTGAATATATCGAACAATCAGACACCGAAGTTCAGGACCGTTATTTACAAGAAACGTGAGAAACATCGGGCATTTTGGAACAGGTGATTTGGAGATAACCATACGATCCGATGAAGATTTGAAAAAAACAGAAGATCTTATAAGGCAAAGTTACGATAACAATTAAGACTAAAACTCCTATAAAAAGAAAAACAGAAAAGGGAAAAAAGAATCCTCCGAAAACAAAAATCTCCCCATTTTTCAGATATTCAATACCTTTTCTTGTACTTTGCAAGGACTTCTCTATTTGCCTCAAAAGCTTTCTCTTCAATGTAACCCTTTTCCCGGGCCCATTCAAAAAAGCTCTGGAGAACCTTTGCAGCTGTTCCGATAAATTTTTTACCTCCTCCTACTTCAACCACGTAGTCATCAAGGAAATCCTTAATTCCGGCGGGGCTGAGATGCTCAGGGCCAAAAACATCAAAGTAATTTTTGTTTTCGCGTTCAGGTCGGGCGGCACAAAGAGCCATGTCTTCTTCTGACAGATAATCTTCAGCACTGAGTTCAAGGAATTCCTCGTAAAGAAGAATCACATCTTCACAGTCCATGAAGGCATCAGGCTTTAAACAAGCTTCCTGTTCACTCAAGAATGTCCGAAAAGTTTCATTTATTGTGATCATACTTATCTCTGCAACGGTACTTTGTAGAGTACTATCAGTTTGCTATAAAAGATCTTATATTTTTCTAGAGAGGTTGAGTACAAAACTACTGTTACTGTTTCTATTTAATAGTGTTTCAAATGGCAAACCAAAAAAGCAAATCAAAACGAAAAATAAAAAACGGGAAATAAAAAACGGGGAATAAAAAAGAAAAAGAAAAAACGAGAAATAAAAAACGGAGAATCAAAAAGAAAAAGAAAAAACGAGAAATAAAAAAGGGGAATCAAAAAGAAAAAATAGAGAGGATAAAGAGAAAAATCAAAGGGAAAAAGAATATTTTATGTTCCCTTCCTTTTTTCTCATTTTCTATTAATCACTTCCGTTTTCCCCATTCTTTTTCACATTGATTCCGGAGCACCTATTCCCAGGGTATCAAGAGAGTTTGCAAGGACAATCCTTGCACAATCCACAAGTGCAAGCCTTGCAGCCCTGACCTTCTCATCCTCGGCTGCAATAACCGGGACAAAGCGGTAGAACTGGTTGAATGCATCGGCAAGTTCACGGGCATAGATAGCAAGGACGTGAGGCTTGAGTTCACGGGCTCCATGGTCGATTATGCTGTCAAACATTGCCATTTTCTTGATGAGATCGATTTCGCTGTCCTCGACAAGGAGAGAGGGATTAATCTCTTCCGCAGGGTCCCAGGCTGCTTCCTCTTTTGCTTTCTCAAGGATACTGCAGGCGCGGGCATGGGAGTACTGGATGTAGGGAGCGCCCTGCTTCTCAAAATCCAGGGCTTCTTTCCAGTTGAAAACTGTGGATTTTTCGGGGGAAACCCTGACTATATCATATCTCACTGCTCCTATTCCGACCATTTCTGCAACCTGTTTTTTAAACTCAGCTGAGGCTTCGGGGCGGCGGGTTTCTACCTGCTCGAATGCAGCTTCAGTGACCCTGTCAAAGAGGTCATCTGCACTTATGAACTGTCCGCGGCGGGTACTCATTGAGCCTTCAGGGAGAGAGACGAACTCAAAAATTACGACCTCAGGCTCCTTGATTCCAATTGAGTTCAGCGTCGCCCTGAGCTGGCCGGAAATAAGCTTGTGGTCTGCTCCGAAGATATCAATTATACGGTCTGTCTGCTCGGCTTTCCATTCGTGATAGGCAAGGTCGCGGGTTGTGTAAAGGGAAGTGCCGTTCGAGCGCTGGATAACAAGGGTCTTTTCAAACCCGTAATCCGAAAGGTCAACTACAAGGGCTCCTTTGTCCGTCTTTGTCCTACCGGTGGCCTTGATGCGCTCGACAATATCGTGCACTGCCCCGGATTTGAGGAAACTGGATTCGCTTACGAATTTATCATGAACGACATTTAAGCGGAGGAGGGTTTCTTTGATCCCGGAAACAGCCAGGGAAACTGCCTTCTCAAAACGTTCAATGGTCCTGACATCCCCGGCTTCAACCTTTTCCATAAGGGCATCGATTTCCTTTACATATTCAGGAGTTTTTTCCAGCTCGGCATTGGCTTTGATATATACGTCAGCAATTGCGGAGTCAGACTTTCTGGAAAGGTCAAGCTCAAAGCGTTCGCATGCCCAGGAAACTACCGCAATCTGACGCCCCATGTCGTTAACATAATACTGGACTTCCACATCGTACCCTGCGCGCCTGAGGATGCGGGCAAGAGTATCTCCTATAATCGAGTTGCGGATATGTCCTACATGAAGGGGGCCGTTCGGGTTTGCCGAGGTATGCTCAAGGAGTATTCTGTCCTTTGGAGCCCCACAACCGAATTTTTCTTTTTCTACCCGGACAGCAGTTACAGTTCTGTCCAGGTAGTGCCTGCCCGCAAGGAAGTTAATGTAAGGACCTGCGGCACTCACTTCTCCTATATATGAGCCTTCAGGAATTTCAATTGCAGAAACTATACGGGATGCAAGCTCTTTTGGGTTTTGCTTGTGCCTGCCTGCAAGCTTGAAGGCGACTCTGCTCGCAAGGTCAGCATGGGAAGAGGTTTCGAATTGAAGTTCGGAATCCTCAACCTCAAACCCGGCCTTTCGGATAGCTTCTTTTAAGATTAATGTAGCCTGATCTTTGAGTTCCAGGAACAAGATAAATCACCTGTATAAATTACCGTAAAAAACTAAAAGTCTTTAATGAAATTCTTCTGTGATAGATTTAATCTGTCAAATTCTGATCTACTGATCTGATCTACTGATCTGATTAATGTGATAGCCTTTAAGACATACTTTAATTTACCAACTTCTGATCCACTGATCTAAGGACAATTTAATTAAAAAAAGTATTGGGTAAAATTACTGGATAGGGGACCTTGCCCCTAAGTGAGCTCAGATTCCAGTACTGTACCTCAAAATTGCAGCTATGCCTCCAAAGGCGTTCATGAGCTGGGAACCTTCATCAAAGTCAGTGGATACGAAGATTAACTTTGAATTACTCTTGTCGGCAAGCTCTGAGAATTCGTCCACAATGTCCGTAACATCCGTAACCTCAAGGGACGAGCCGCATTTGGGACAGTTCCCGGCTGTGGGAGCAGGTTCTCCCGGTTTCCAGCGCCGTGTCCACTTATTTTCATATCCGCAGACACTGCATTTCGTAGTTACCCTTTCTGCACGCAGGTCTTCGGAGAGCAGGAGCACGTCCACTGAATTGATCTCGAGATTTGCCCTGACCTGGGCTTCCCCGTAAGCTACCTTACCCGAATCGGCAATCAGTTCCTTGAAAAAGTCTCTGACGGCATTCTTCTCTCCCATAAGCTCAAGGTCCTTGAGTTTATCCTCTGCGGCGTTAACAAGCTCGGAAAGCCCTGATTCATCGGTATATGCCGTATCAAAGAGCCCAAGGATTTTCTTAAGGAGCTCGTGGTGCAGGAACTCACCCGCATAGAACTCTTCCTTTGTCGGAGAGGGGCCTCCTATCAGGACGCCTTTGAGATCCTTGTGGTCTACAGCCATGAAAATCTCACTTGCAGCATCTCCTATCCTCTTGTAGAACTCATGAATTGCAATGAGCCTGAGCTGCTGGAAACGATGGGCACTCTGACCACCTTTTCTCTGCTTTCCAGGGACCGTTGAGGTAAGGTTGCGGAAAGCCTGGATTCGTTTTCCGACTAGAAGCCCTACGGTTGCTTCCCTGCGGTCAAGAACCAGAAGCCCGAAGGTGTTCTTATCCTTAAGCATATCCTCAAGAGGCTCAAGATAGAAAGATGAGTCACAGTGGTACTTGTAGACAGTGATGGGGTCAGGAGGGACAATTACCTCGCTTTCCATACTTGTCTTGTTGGCTCCGATATCCACAGCTCCTGTAAAGTACACTATCCCATTCTCAGGCACTTTGTCCAGGTATCTGAGCCTTGAGAGCAGAGACTCAATTGCTCCCTGCACATTCGTCTTCGTAAGCTTGGACTTTATATTTGCAGCCTGTCCGTGCTCGTCTTTTAATTGGTTTGTAACATCGAAAATCTGCTTGTCAGCAGGAATATAAAGGGAAATAAGCTCCGTGCTCCTTCCTCTCTTATCCCTGAGGCCTTCAAGCTTCTTTTTAAATTCGTACTTGTCGTGTGCGGATTGTTCAGTCATTTTAAGAATTCCCCGATGAATAAGGCAGTAAGATTCGTTATTATCGTGAGTCTGGTAGTAAATTGAGATTTGAGATTTGAGCTTTTTAAGCTAATCTTCAAACTGGCAAACTTAAGGTGAACGGGTTAGGTCTGTTTAACTTAGTTTGAGATTCCTGGATCCAGTGCAGATTTTCGATAAAAAATTATCAAATCCGGCATCATAGCAAATTTAGGTATTCAGTATGATATTTGTTTAGCATGTCGGTTGGCATACAACGGATAACCGGAGGATTTGATGAAGATAATCACACAGTGAGTTCCTGTCTCACCCGAAATCCGGGTATAAAAACCGCCTGGAACACGAAGAACCTTAGAGTGAGAAATACACCCTTTAGAAACCGGTATCTCAGCAAGTCGCTAAAGCTTGTATTTATGCTGCATAAACCTGCCAGGTTTCGCATTCTTTTGATCGCACTAGATATGAGACATAATATGAGACATAATCTTACTCAAACTGTATATAAGAATTAACGCCTTGATTTAAATTAATATTGGATTAACCCCTGCCGGGACGATATCCTAATTGAAACTTAGGTTTATATTTGTTTCTATCCCCGACTTGTTTTATATATTCACACAACTATAAAAGATTTCCTGTACGTTGACCTCTACTTTAGAATTCGCTTCCGGACAAAGGAGAAATAGAGAAAAACAGAAAAAAGGTTAGGTAAAAAAAGATTCGCAAATCAGGGTTTAATCCAGGCAGGAAATATTTTTCACAGGAGACTTTTTTCCGTCCTTTGAAAGCAGGACAACCCGGCTGATATCTGATTCATCTGTGATCTCGTACCCCAGATGCTTTGCAAGCTCTTTTGAAAACTCCAGCACCTCTGCATGGGTTGGCATGGCAGAGCGGTCAAGACGGAGGCGTGAAAATCCAAGGTGCATGTAAGCCTTTATTTCCACAAAATCCGGTGAGGCCTTTTTAATTAGTCTGGCATAACCCTCCGGATTGAACATATTTTCCCCCTTGACCAGTGTGGTCCGGATGACTGTTCTTGAGCTTTTCTCCTTCATAAAGTCCAGAGACTCGTTGATCCTGTCCCAGAGTGCAGGAGATTTTGGCTGGCAGACTCTGAGGTAGGTCTCGAGATCCGGAGCATCAAGACTCATGTATAACTGGGAAGGGTTGATCTTTGCAAGCATTGAAGGGACAGTTCCGTTTGTAACCAGAAAGGTAGTGAAACCTCTCTTTTTATATTCTTCGATAAGTTCAGGAAGGTAAGGGTAAAAGGTCGGCTCTCCGGACAGGGAGATTGCAACGTTATTCGGTTCATTGCCTTCAAGCCAGCGTTCCCTGAGTGCATTTGGAGAACCACCGAAACCTGTGATCAATTTGCGCTGGCAGGCGATGCTTTCCTCAACTATTTTTTCAGGAGAATCCCACTCCCCGGGCGCAGGGACCGGGACCTCAGTCGGACGCCAGCAGAAAAGGCAGCGCTGGTTGCAAATGAGAGTAGGGGTCATCTGGAGGCAGCGGTGGGACTGAACTCCATAAAACCTGGACTTATAGCAGAAACCCTGGTCATTCATTGCATGCCTGAGCCAGAGGCAGGTCTTTACTGCTGAATGGCGGCCTGCAAGGGCATAACCCTGTTTCTTCAGGAGAGTTGCAAAATCAGGGATATCAAAGGGGAGAGAGGTCTGCTCTTCATCCCGGTTTTCTCCCTGGACTTCCGGAAACTTTTCCCCAGAGTCTTCCTTTTCTTCCTTTTTTTCTTCAAGAGGCATTTTCCGAATATTAAATCTTTGTGGTATATATAAGGATCGGAAAATAATTTTAGAGAACTTCATAGGGCCAGAGAATTTAGAGAAATGGAGATTTAGAGAAATGGAGAATTTTATGGGGAATAGGGCTGATCGAAAGTTTTCGAGAAGAGGTTATCTGCCCTTACAGTCTACCGAATTAACCGGATCTGAGTTTTCGGACATGGACTTAATCAAATGCCAGGATTTTCACGTCAAAATCCGCAAGATCCACAACCGGAACTCTGGCTGGCACAGGCATCAGGTTTACACGCTTCTGGAACTCAGTCTGCGCCTGCCAGGTCCCGGAATTGACCAGTAGGACATTTTTGTATCGCTGGACTCCAAGGGTATGGACGTGACCTGTATGAATAATATCAGGAACAGGGTCAATTATAAAGTAGTCTTTTTTCTCCGGAGATATGGAAACCCTGCTCCCGTACGTTGGAGCCAGGTGCCTGCGCTTAAGCATCTCAAGGACTGCACCCGCAGGCTCCTGATACGAGACGCCAGGAACGCTTGCCACCAGATCGTCAATAGACCTGCCGTGGTAGATAAGGATTCGGACGCCGTCAAGGTCCACAAGAGCAGGGTTGCCTACGAAGGTGACATTCGACGGAAAATCCGCGCAGATCCTCTCAGGCAGGGCAGGCTGTGGTTCTGCCTGACGTACAGCGTCGTGGTTTCCAGGGCTTATGATCACGTGGATGTGTTCAGGAACTTCTCTGAAGTACTCTGCTGCTTTCCTGTACTGTTCATAGACATCCAGAATATCCAGTTCCATTTCCTGGTCAGGATAAATCCCGATACCGTCCACGAGGTCTCCTGCAACAACGAGATAACGGACCTGAGCTGCAATCTCCCGCATGTCTTCTGAGTCAGATTCTCCTTTCAAAAAGTCCAGAAAATCCAGCCAGGAATCTTCCAGGAACTGAGAACTGCCCACATGCACATCCGAGATAAGGACAGCTTTTCCGTGGCTTCCTGTCCTGCGCTGAACACTGTTCGGAACATCAGGCTGGAGGAGCTTTGTGGCAAGCATAAGCTTTCCGTCATTAGTAACCGAGCCTGTTACCCCTATGACCTCGTCCAGAAGAAGCCGCGAAGCAAGCTCAAAGAGTTCCTTGTCGCTATTTCGGATAAGAACTGAAAAAGAACCTGTAGGGTCTTCAATAGAAAAGATTTTGTGTCCGTTGGTGGTGGTGCTGATATCAGAAACCATCCCTATAATGGATATCTCTTCAGTGTTTCCGTCTGATCCGCGGCGAAAACTCCTCCTTTTCAAACTCTCTATAGGGCGTGCATTCATCCTGCCCCGGATGATCTCAGAGAGCCGGCTGTACCTGTCCTTGAAATATTGCACAAACTGCATATACTCCCCAACACAGGTAGAATGCCCGGTGATGTCGGAAAGCACGGTAACAGGGTTGCGGCCTGGAAGATACCTGACTTCCTCGTTCCTGGAACTCGAAGGAAAAGAATTTCCATGATTTGAAAAAAGAGAATCTTCCCTGGAAGCACGGTTAGAGGTCGAAGGAGAAACTGCATGCCCGAAAAAAGAGGAAGCTGGTTTATCTACACTTCTTGAAGAAGCAGAAGGATAAAAGGGATTGGAAAGAGATCCAGGAATAGATTCAGAAACAGAATCAGAAACAGAAACAGAATCAGAAACAGAATCAGAAACAGAATCAGAAACAGAATCAGAAACAGAATCAGAGACAGAATCAGAGACAGAATCAGAGACAGAATCAGAAACAGAATCAGAAATAGAATCAGAAATAGAATCAGAAATAGAATCAGAACCCTGAGAAGAAAGAATGTAAGGTTTAGTCTCCGGGTTGGAGTCCGAGACGTCAGCCGATGAAACCATATCCGGTTCAACACTTGAGAAAGATTCTGGTTCCTTAAGGGCATCCAAAGCAGAGTCAAACGCTTTTACAATGTGAGAGTCTGCAGGTTCTAAGGCAGGAGAGGAAATTTTATCTGGAGCTATTTGGGAAACTGTCCCGGGAGATGTTCCAGAGATAGGCCCGGAAACCGTTTTAGAAGTTTCAAAGCCCTTCAGGTCGACATGTTCAGGCTCAATAACGAAAACACAGTCATCAATAGTTGAAAGGATATATTTCAGAAGGTTTTCAGGGGAATTACTTAATTTGATTAGTTCTACGGCTTGCGGGCTTATCTGGTACCCTTCCTCTATAACTGCCCGTACAATATCGATCTCATTCATAATTCCTACCTGACTTTCTCGACCTGGCCTTATGGATACCAGCGTCTGTTGAACCTAATTTAACCTAAGATCAATCAACCTGAGGTCAAAAAGATTTAAGGCAAAGACCCACTTAAAATATAAAAACTAAACACATACAAAATTGCTTCGATGCCAGCAAAATAACATTTATATATTTTTAAAAAGTATTATCAGTTTTTATTCTCGTGAGAATAACCTATCAACAGAATTATATTTTAGATTCTGATTGGATGTTTATCTTCGTTGTCAGCCTTAGAGCCAATGTTTGTTGTTATCCAGACCACTTCGAAAGCGTTGAAAAAATATTAAGACCACCGGAGACTGCCAGGAACATGCAAGCATTCCAGAAACTCAATTTCCTGAACATCATAATTTTTCCCAGGTATCGGCATAATCAGATTTTTAAACAACTCAGATATCTAAACAACTTAGATCTATAAACAACTCAGATCTATAAACCTCAGATTTCTAAACAACTTAGATCTATAAACAACTTAGATATCTAAACAACTTATTCGGATTCCATGGAATTTCAGTCTATTTTTTCAGGAGTTGCATATAAAAATATCATAACCTGATGATAAATTGTAAGTTAAATATAGGATAAAAACAAATTGTATAGGCGAATATACTGAAAAGAGTCGTATAATAAAACAAAAAAGTCATGTACAGTTAAAAGCGTGAGAGTGAAATTCATACAAAAATATAAATTACATAGCTGATGAAATGCTGGCACAGGCAATACATATCAAGTCAACTACCCGCTAAATCTAAAGATTTAACAGGTTTCCTGCTGAGGGTTTATGAAATTTAATACGGTACCAGAAGAATAAGATAAAGGGAATAAAGGCTTACTATGAGCAAAACTAATACACAAAACAGTACCCGGGAGGAAGAAAGCTTCCTGGTTTCCCTTGGAAAGGATTTGCTGTCAGTTGCGGCTGTCCTGATAGCCTTTATGATTCTTTCCAAACTGGCATTCGGGCTCTGGACACCCATGGTCGCAGTGGAGTCCGGAAGTATGGAGCCGCATATGCAGGTAGGAGATATTATCTTCATCAAAAACATCGATCGAGTTGCTCTTGTTACCAATGAGGATGGGAAAGATTCAGGCTATATGACCTTTGGTGACTACGGAGACGTGATCCTCTATCGACCCTATGGGCAGGAAAGTACAACTCCTATAATACATAGAGCTATGTACAGGGTTGAAGCCGGAGAACCTATGTGGAAAAACGGTCCTGCTGCCCCTTACTCAGGATACATTACCAAAGGAGATAACCCTATGACCAACAAGCACTTTGATCAGGAAGGACAGATAAGTTACTATGTGCCTGTGAAGGATGAATGGGTAATAGGGGTTGCAAGATACAGGATTCCCTATCTTGGACATATCAGGCTTTTCTTTTCATGAACCTCTTGAGTTGTATAATCTCTCAGCTGTACATTTAACTTCAATCAACTTCCGTACTCTTCATAAAGATCCTGAACCAGATTTTTAATATCTGGTTCAAGCATCTTGTTTTTAACTTATTTTCCTTCAGATAGTTTCTATTTGTTTCTATTTATTCCTTAATCTGAACTTATTTCTCTATTCTTTTCACTTTCAAATAGTTTCACTTTAGAATAGTCCCTCAAACTTTCACCTTCGGCAGTTGTTCAAACCTTTTCCGTACTTTTTTGCGAAATCTTTTTGAGCTTTAACAAATCAGAGTAGACCGTAACTATAAGTGAATCTAAACTGAAAATAAGCCTAAAAAATAGAAGTAATTTAAAATGAAGTAGCAGGTAAGAGATTAGAAATAAAAAATGGATAAAGCAGAAGATAAGGAATAAAAAACAGCTGAAATCATAAGAAACATGAAACTTAAAAAACTGAAAATTGGCAGGACAGAGCTTCCCGGAAACCTTCTCCTTGCACCTATGGCAGATGTAACAAATCTGGCTTTCAGACTGCTTTGCAGGCAGTACGGAGCTGACCTGACGTACACAGAGATGATCAATGTAAATGCCCTGCTCAATGAAAGCAGGAAATCTTTTATTAGAGGGCTGAGTTCTCCTGAAGACAGGCCCTTCGGGGTTCAGCTTGTGGGAGGCTGCCCTGAGAAACTGAGGGAAGCTGCACTTATTGTTGAAGAGGCATACAGTCCTGAAGTTATAGACATTAACATGGGCTGCCCCGCAAGATGCATCACAGGAGCTGGCTGCGGCTCAGCTCTCCTCAATTCTCCGGAACTTATCTATGCAATAATCTCAGAGCTTACAGATGCCCTGAAGACACCTGTCAGCGCAAAGATCCGCCTCCTTGGGAGAGAGGAAAAAACTCTTGAAATTGCCCGCCTGATAGAAAAAGCAGGGGCTTCGGCCCTGACCGTGCACGGCAGAACAGCAACACAGATGTACTCAGGCAGCTCGAACCTTATAGAAATAAAGGCCGTCAAAAATGAGCTTTCGATTCCCGTTATTGCAAACGGGGACATAAGGGATGAGGAGTCGGCAGAAAGAACTCTGGAACTGACAGGCTGTGACGGGCTTATGATAGGGCGCGCAGCAATGGGAAACCCTTTTATTTTCAGAAGGATCAGGCACTACCTGGAAACCGGTGAAAAACTTGAAGCGAATGAGCAGTCCCGGCAACTGGAGGATTTTGAAAAATATATTGCCCTCCTTGAAGAACACAACCTGCTCTCATCCATAAACCTCAGGACGCACGCACACTGGTTTACCAAAGGACTGCCCGGCTCGCGGCAGGTCAGGGAAAAAATGAATGGTTTGACGGATGGAAAGGCCATAACTGAACTGATGAGAAGTTCCTGCCAGAAAAAATATTAAAAGATCTTATCTTTTTAGAAATGAACATTGTTTACAACAGTATTAGTAAAAAACATGGTTAAGAGACAGGTTAACCGGTGAAAAAGAATAATAAAACATCTAAAAAATAATTAGGAACTAGAAGTATATATAAACAATTTTTCGACTTTCACCGAAAAACTAATAATAATCTACACAATTATCCATGAACTATCAGGCACAAAACGGCGTAAACATATAATTGAAAATATATTACACTCGAGATACCTATGATCCATTAATTATGAATACTTTCAGGTTAACAATTTGCCGTCCAAAGTTTCGAATTACTGCAAATCTGCTTTTGCATATTGCAGTGGTGCCTGAAGAAAAAAACCAGATACGGACCCGTACAAGGGTAGGTACGGAGTTCCTAATCTGACAAGAATTAATAGAGATTAACATCAGGTTAACTCGATTAACAGCAGTGTGCCGACAACTAAATTATAAGGTGCCATACAGACTGCCGAAAACAGCGAAAAATATTAGAAAAACATTAAATTAAAACCGCGTTTAGAAGGAGAATCCAGATGAAGGAAATCAGAATACACGGTCGAGGAGGCCAGGGTTCTGTTACTGCGGCTGAAATGATCTCCATTGCAGCTTTTGAAGACGGAAAATTCAGCCAGGCCTTCCCCGCTTTTGGGGTAGAGCGCAGAGGTGCCCCGGTGCAGGCATTCACCAGAATCAGTGATAGTCCTATCAGGCTCCGAAGCCAGATCTACGCCCCGGATTACGTTATTGTCCAGGATGCCACTCTGCTTGAAACCGTTGATGTTGCAAGCGGGATAAAAGACGATGGAGTCATCATAGTAAACACCACCGAAAAGCCGGAGAGCCTGAAACTTGACACAAAAGCCAGGGTTATGACCGTGGACGCCACAAAGGTGGCAATGGACATCATAGGCCTCCCTATTGTGAACACTGTCCTCCTGGGAGCTTTTGCAGGCGCGACCGGAGAGATCAATGTGGAATCCATTAAGAAAGCCGTAAGGGACCGCTTTTCCGGCAAAGTAGCCGAAAAGAACGCACAGGCTATCCAGAAAGCCTATGAGCTTATCAGGAGGAGAGAAGCATGAAGATCCCAATCGGAGGAGTTTGTGAACCGGGTTCGACCCTGGTAAACAAAACCGGAGGCTGGAGAAACTTCCGTCCCGTATATATTTACGAAAAATGTACCAAATGCGGAATCTGCGAGATTGTGTGCCCTGACATGTCAATCCATCTCAAAGAAGACGGCTTTTTCGAATACAACTACGACTACTGCAAGGGATGCGGCATCTGCGCAAATGAATGCCCTGCAGATGCAATTGAAATGATTCTGGAGGAGAAATAATGCCGCTCAATTCAGCTGACAAGGCCAAAATGGTCGTCGTGGAAGGCTCCTACGCAGTTGCCCATGCAGCAAAGGTCTCCCGTCCAAATGTGATTTCCGCTTATCCTATCACCCCTCAGACCCATATCGTTGAGGACTTATCTCAGTTTATAGCAGACGGGGAAATCCCGAATTGTGAATACATCAACGTGGAATCCGAATTCTCGGCAATTTCTGCCCTTGTGGGAGCCGCAGCTGTCGGAGCAAGAACATATTCCGCAACCACCTCCCAGGGGCTTTTGCTCATGCACGAGGTACTCTTCAACGCCGCAGGAATGAGGATGCCCATCATCATGACCGTGGCAAACAGAGCAGTCAGCGCCCCGATCAATATCTGGAACGATCACCAGGATGCAATTTCCCAGAGGGACACAGGCTGGCTCCAGCTCTATGCCGAGGATGTCCAGGAAGCAGCAGACATGGTCCCCCAGATCTTCAAGATCGCAGAGGACAAAGATGTGCTCCTGCCGGGCATGGCCTGTATGGACGGGTTTATCCTCTCCCACGTCTACGAACCCGTGGTGCTGCTTGAGCAGGACCTTACCGACGAGTTCCTGCCCAAATATGAGCCGGAATATGTGCTTGACCCCAAAAACCCGATGACCTTCGGAGCCTTTGCAGACCCCTCGACTTACACCGAATTCAGATACCTGCAGGAAAAGGCAATGCAGGCAGCCCTTCCGAAGATCGAGGCTGTTTCCAAGGAATTCGCAGAGATCTTTGGCAGAGACCACGGAGGCCTTATCGACGGTTACCAGCTTGAAGATGCTGAAGTTGTAATCATGGCCATGGGCTCCCTTGTGGGCACCCTCAAGGATGTAGTTGACGAGTACAGGGCAAAGGGCGAGAAGATCGGTATCCTGAAAGTCAGGTCCTTCAGGCCCTTCCCGAAGATGCAGATAAGAAAGGCCCTGGCAAAAGCCAATGCTGTGGTCGTGCTCGACAAGAACATCTCCCTCGGAACCAACGAAGGTGCCCTCTTTACCGAGACCAAGTCCTGCATGTACAACAGCAGGTGCGATATTCCGATTATTGGCTACACCTTAAACCACGGTGGCCGTGATGTTCAAGTGGAGCTTGTCAGGAAGATAATCGAAGAGACCAAAAAGGTCGCAAAATCCGGTATTACGGTTGAAAGCCAGTTTGCTGACGTCAAGGAGGAGTTGCTATGAGTAAACCCGCACCAAAAACCTACCTTGCTCCGGGACACAGGGGCTGTGCAGGCTGCTGTGACGCCCTTGCCGCAAAGTTCATGCTTATGGGCGCAGGCTCGGACTGCATCATCATTAACCCAACAGGCTGCCTGGAAGTTATGACTACACCCTTCCCGGAATCTGCCTGGCAGGTCCCGTGGATACACTCCCTCTTCGAAAACGGAGGCGCAGTGGCATCAGGTGTCGAGGCAGCTCTTAAGGCCCTCGGCAGGAAAGGAAACACCAGGGTCATCGGAGTAGGCGGCGACGGCTCGACAATGGACATAGGGATTCGGTCCCTCTCAGGCGCTTTTGAGCGGGGCCACGACCTCACCTACGTCTGTGTAGACAACGAAGCCTACATGAACACCGGGATCCAGAGAAGCTCCGGAACCCCCTTCGATGCTTCCACAACAACAAGCCCCGCAGGCAAAGTCTCCTTTGGAAACCAGCGCCCGAAGAAGGACATGCCCGCTATCATGGTAGCCCACGGCTCTCCGTATGTGGCCACAACCTCAATCGGCTTCCCAAGGGACATGATCAGGAAAGTCAAGAAAGCCACCGAAACTGTGGGCCCGACCTACATCCACGCCCACGCTCCCTGCCCAACCGGCTGGGGTTTTGACGGCTCCAAGACCATCGAACTTGCAAAACTCGCAGTCGAAACCTGCCTCTGGCCGATGTACGAAATGGAAAACGGCGAGATCACCCAGGTAAGAAAAGTCAAGGACCCAAGGCCCGTCGAGGAATACCTCAGAGCCCAGAAGCGGTTCAAACACCTCTTCACCATGGAAGGCGGAGACAAGGAAATCGCAAAGATCCAGGCCGCTGCAGACTGGAACATTAAACACTACGGACTTCAGTGAAAACTGAAGTTCTACTTTTTTATAATTCTTTTATTTTTTTTAGTGAGTTTTTTTAATATTTTTGATTTTTTAGATCATCAGGGTATGATTTCTGGATGTTACTTTTTTGATTCGATCCCCTTTAATCCCCCTAATTTTAGTCAAGAACGATTATTTAAAATGGAAAGTTAATCTTATTTTCGGAGATTTTGTCTTAGAAGGGGAGAGATAGTATAGATCTGTGTAAAAATTTTAAAAGCTGAAATATTAAATATCATTTGAAAAAAAATTGATTTTTTCCTCTATGACAATATGAATTAAATAAAGATTAAATAAAGAGTTTTTCAGATAGAAAAAAAGAAACATTCGAAAAAAATATAATGGAAAAAACATTTAAAAACTCTTAAAAAGCAAAAATAAAGCTTTAAAATCCTAAAAAACAGACTAAATTATATCAAATATTTTAGATCTAAAATTATATATTACAAGGTATCTTATAATTAATATTGTTAGTAGTATTGTACTATAAAATACAATAAGTCTGACGATTAAAGATTCAATGGGAAGGGAAAAAAGAATAAAAAATTAGAATTTGTTTAACTTTGGTTTTACTGTTCAAAAAAATGATTTTCTAAACTTATTTAGTCTCAACATTATTTCCAAAATTTATTCAATAAGGAGTGAGGAATTAAAAACTGGTGTTTGTCCAGCTTAGATTATCTTTTCGACAAATGTTGATTTTTTTGAGATTAATTCTAAATATAGATTCAAATTTTGAGAAGAAAATCTGGAAGTGAATAAATGAGAAAGAATATTACAAGCTTTGTGGGGATGACCATGCTATCCATCAACCATTGGATGAGAAAAAACAGGCTATATGCGCTATTTGCGCTGATGTTTTCAGTGATGCTGATCATGTCTAATGCGGCACCATTTGTGCAAGTCGCATCGGCAACCGCATCCTCCGACCAACTGGAAACCGAATCTGACAGTGAAACAGCACCTATAAAAGTAACTTCGGCTTGCGAACCCGGTCCAGCATATAGAATAGAAAAGTGCATTACAGACGTAAATTGCGGTGGATCGAAAGCCAGTGTAAAAAAGGCAGGAGATATCATAACCTACCGGATAACAGTGACTAACACCGGAGATGTCGACCTGACAAATGTAACTGTCACAGACAAGTTAATTGAAACTCTAACAGGGCCAACAAAATCAAAGGATGCCGATGGAGTTCTGGATGCAGGAGAGATATGGACATATACCGGCAGCTACACGGTAACGCAGGAAGACATAGACACCAACGGGGGATGTGATGGATACATCGATAACGTCGCAATGGTAGACTGTGATCAGCTGGAGCCAAAATGTGACAGTGCCAGGGTACTGATAGAAGAAGCATCCACAGGAGATGATTCAACAGGAGATGATTCAACAGGAGATGATTCGACTGGAGATGATTCAACAGGAGATGATTCAACAGGAGATGATTCAACAGGAGATGATTCAACAGGAGATGATTCGACTGGAGATGATTCAACAGAAGGGAACCCGGATTATATTATATACAAATCAATAATCGGAGCTGATGAAGCCGGAGATAGTATAGTCAACAAAGCTGGAGACATAATAGAATATCAGATAATGGTGAAGAATGAAGGCAGCGCGAACTTAACAGGAGTTTCAGTAAGTGACCCGATGATTACATTGACAGGGCCGACTGGAGATGATGTTGACTCAGGAGTGTTGAATCCGGGAGAGACATGGAAATTCTTCGGAAACTATACGTTAACCCAGGACGATATTAACAGTAACGGTGGTGGGGACGGATTTATCGAAAATACGGCAATAGTAAGTTGCAACGAAATTCCTGATGAAAGCAGCAGTGTACAACAACTGATCGTCCTTAGCTCAGCCGATATTGATAGCAGTGGTGATGCTCGTAGCGCCCACCACAGTAATGGTGGCACTGGTCACGCCCGTATCATCTCTAAACCTACCACAAACGTTGAAGTGAACGAAACTACATGGAAAGAAACTGACACTGAAACGCAGCTTGGACCTGATATTAAAAACTTTGAACAAAACACTGAAAGTGCCGAAGCAGATGTTGAAAAGGAACCAGAGCAGGAAAGCGCAGGTATACCTGGGTTTGAAATCGTTTATGGTGCAGTCGGACTGCTTGCTGCAATATTCCTGTATAGAAGGAAGTAAAAACAAAGCGAATCAGATAAAAAAAGCATTAAAAGAGAACAAGGCTTAGAAAAAAATTAGATGAGGGAATTAAGCCTTCATCTAATTGTACATTTTTATTTTCACCCAAAGAAGAAATGTTTGTACATTTTTATTCTCATCCAAAGAAGAAATGTTTGTACATTTTTATTCTCGGCTCAAGAAAAGATGTGCAAGAAATGTGCTGTCTGTTTTGGTCCATTTCAAAGAGCAGCAAACCAGGAAAAACGAGGGATTGTTAGAGGCGTTAGAGGCGTTAAACCGTTAAAAAACAAAGAAATATAACTACGTTCGAAACTAACTAAACCTAAAAAAGATTTATACATCGAATGGTGTAGGCATCTGTTTTGTAATGCCGTTTTTTAAGCACCATTTTTCAAAGATTCCGTTTTGTGCCGTTTTTAAGGGATATCGTTTTTTAGGATATCGTTTTTCAAGATATCGTTTTTCAAGATATCGTTTTTCAGGATATCGTTTTTCAAGATATCGTTTTTCAGGATATCGTTTTTTAGGATATCGTTTTTCAAGACACCGTTTTTTATGTACCGTTTTTTCACAGATGCCTTGCACGCCAAATATCTTTTCCTAAATATAAGACTACGGATGTACTGAAAATTGAATATAAGTCTCCAGAGGTACTGTAAATTAATCCTAAAGTATGAGGTTAAAATCAAAAACAGAAGAGCTTTTGTGTATTTTTAGAAATTTTTAAGTGGGTTTCAGCTCCTTAAAAAGCTTTAGATTTAGATCAATTTTAAATTTACAAAGCATGGATTTTACAAAGCTCAGGTTTGTAAAACTTAGATTTGATAAAATTTTAGACGTAGGCAAAAAGAGAGGGGTTGTAGAAATGAAATACAAGAAAAAAAGAATAGAAAAAAGTAAGCTGCCTGAGGATTAAATGTCAACTAAGGGCAGCTGCCTTCTAAGGTCTGGCAAATAACCTTCTCTGTGAAGGGCAATCTTATAATCACTTATTGCTCTGCATACCCTGTGTGTATATTTTATGCAGTCGGTACCAACTTCACCTTTAAACAACAGCTTTTCTGTCTTTTCTATGAATTCCGGATAGGTAAATAACAGTTCTTCTTTGGTGTGCAGGAAAAGAGCTGTAAAGTCCCTGTGGATACCCATGCTTCTTTTAAGCAGCTCAACGTTGAGGTGACCCTCAGAGAGGTAGCTGTTGAATTTCACAAACGTATAAAAGTCTGCGATGTTCTGATTTAAGGAGTTTAGGATTGAATATAGCACATTATCGGTTTCCGGAAGGAGGATATCCGGAAGATTGAGGTTTTCGCCATCAAATGTTTCGTTTTCTTCAATATTTTGATCCCGGGTTGTTTCACGGTCCATTTTATCACCCTGGTATGACGTTTATATTTAAATGATTATATTTAAGGGTTTATATTTTAATAGGTGGATCTGGCTGTTTCCGCTTTATAGCAACGGAACCAGTCTTTTACCTTTTAGAGGTGGCTTTCGGATACACCTACTGGCTTGTTATGGAGGTGGCATAAGTTTATCAGTTGAAGTGCATCCAAGTACTATATGCCCTGTGCAGGCTCTGTCTCTTATACACATCTGACGCTGCCGACGAAT